>JBKJLG010000008.1:0-6220 GCA_046596995.1 Chitinophagaceae bacterium | reverse complement strand
AAAACAAAAAGGCTTTGTAAAACTCTTTAAATCACACAAAGAAGGATTTAAAGATGGCGAACAATTGCGTGATTTTATCTATGTAAAAGATGTTATAAAAATGTGTTATTGGTTTTTAGAGACCAGTCAACAGAGAACAGGCAACAGTCAACAATTAGTTTCCAGTGGTATTTATAACATCGGAACCGGTAAAGCGAGGTCATTCAACGATCTTATTAATGCAGTTTTTGCTTCCCTTGATGTTACCTCAAACATACAGTATGTCGATATGCCTGATGACCTGAGAGATACTTACCAATATTTTACCGAGGCTGAAATGCAAAAGATCAGAACTGCGGGTTATCAGCCTAAATTATACACTTTAGAAGAGGGTGTAAGTGATTATGTTAAAAATTACCTAAGTAAGAAGCTTTATTATTAGGGAAACTTAATTTTTTCCACAAAATACTTCCATCATTTTCCCCTCCCAAATATTAGCCGTAAGTTTGCATGACCTCACAGCATTAATCCCCGTTTTTAAGGTCAAAATTTGAAAGTATAAAGTAAAGTTTATGGCTAAGTATATTTTTGTTACAGGTGGCGTAACCTCTTCATTGGGCAAAGGTATTATTGCTGCTTCTCTTGCTAAATTATTGCAGGCACGGGGCATTACATCTACTATTCAAAAATTTGACCCATACATTAATGTTGATCCCGGTACTATGAACCCTTATGAGCATGGTGAATGCTACGTTACAGAAGACGGTGCAGAGACTGATCTTGATCTGGGGCACTACGAAAGATTCTTAAACATTCATACCTCACAAGCTAACAATGTAACCACAGGTTCTATTTATCAAAATGTAATTAACAGAGAAAGAGCAGGAGATTATCTTGGTAAAACTGTGCAGGTTATTCCGCATATAACTGATGAGATAAAAAGAAGAATGAAACTGTTGGGTGATAGTAATAAGTATGACATTATTCTTACTGAGATCGGCGGCACAGTAGGTGATATTGAAAGCCTACCTTTTATTGAGGCAGTACGCCAGTTGCAATGGGAAATGCCGGAGGAAGATTGCCTGGTAATTCATCTAACTTTAATACCTTATTTAAAAGCCGCTAAAGAATTAAAAACCAAACCCACGCAACACAGTGTAAAATTATTAAGTGAAAATGGTGTTCATCCTGATATTTTGGTATGCAGAACAGAAAGACCTTTGGGAGAAGAGTTGAAAAGAAAGCTTGCCTTGTTTTGTAATGTTAAGCAGGACGCCGTAATTGAAGCAATGGATGCTTCCACCATTTACGAAGTACCCATGGCCATGCTTAAAGAAAAGCTTGATGTAATTGTTCTTAAAAAATTAAATATTACTAATTACAAAGAACCTGAACTTGCAAAATGGTCAGCGTTTTTAGATAAATTAAAACATCCAAAAAATAAAGTAACCATTGGGTTGATAGGAAAATATATTGAGTTACAAGATGCTTATAAATCTATTCTTGAATCATTTATACATGCAGGGGCAATGAACGATTGTAAAGTACAGGTTATAAATGTGCACAGCGAATATATTACTGAGGAAAATGTTTCGCAAAAACTAGGAGAGTTGGATGGTTTGCTGGTAGCACCCGGATTTGGAATGCGGGGGGTTGAAGGAAAAATAAGTGCAGTAAAATATGCAAGAGAAAACAATTTGCCGTTTTTTGGAATTTGCCTGGGTCTGCAAATGGCCGCGATTGAATTTGCCAGAAATATTTTAAATATTAAAGATGCCAATTCAACTGAAATGCAGCCTGATACTGCAAACCCGGTGATTGACATGATGGAAGAACAGAAAAAGATTACCATGAAAGGCGGCACCATGCGGTTAGGTTCTTACCCATGTATTATTAAAAAGGGCACGCTTGCAAATAATATTTACAACGCCACTGAAATAAGTGAAAGGCACCGGCATCGTTGGGAATTTAATAATGCATACCTAACTCAATTTGAAGATGCAGGCATGATTGCCAGTGGTATTAATCCGGAAACACAATTAGTGGAAATTATGGAATTACCAGTACATCCATTTTTTATCGGGGTACAGTATCATCCTGAATTAAAAAGCACTGTTGAAAACCCACAGCCAATATTTGTAAATTTTATTAAAGCTGCCAAAGAGTTTGCAGAGGCAAAACACTCAGTAAAAAATCCTTTGTTACAAAGCGAGATGATTTGAATAGTGAGTGGTGAATTGTGAGTAGTGAGTAGTGAGTAGACCATTAACCACTAACCACTGACAACTGACAACTCTCACAACTCACAATTGACAACTCCCTAATTCTCCTGCTTACTTAAAATCTCTCTTTTCATTTTACCCCACAATCCATCAAAGGTTGCATGATTTTCATCTTTCCATTTTTTTGAGAAAGCTTTTATTTTATCTGTTCTGTCTTCTTTGGTAATAGAGAAAAATGCTGTGATAGCTTCCTCATCATTTGCTTTTGCCAAGGCATTGTACATCTCCTTAAGTTCCTGCTCTTTTTTAATGTTTGATTGAGCCATTTCTTTTTCCATATCCTCTCTTAACCTTACTTTTTCATCGTAACTTCCGGAAGGCAATAATGTTTTAGCAATAACAGGCATTAACTCTATCAACATTAAAATAATTACCAGTAAGTAATATCGGTATTGTAATGCACTATTGTTTTTTATCAGATTATCCAAAGCCTCAATACGGGTTAAAAAGCCATCGTTAAAATAGTTGGTAAAAAGAGCCTCTTCTTTTTTAATGCTCTCATCAATATTTTGTTCTTCTTTATCAAGCGCATTTATTTTTGGCTGATTAACGGCTAGTATTTGCTGGTACTCGCTTTCAAGCTTTTCGTACTCCTTCTTTTTTGCAAGGGCAATAGCTTTAATTCCAACTTTTCCGGTACCACCACTGCCATCTGCTTCTGCAATATAATTTTCTCTTGCCTTAGTTACATCAGCATATTTTGTTTGCAGTTCATTTTGCAAGGCAGTTTTCTCCCGGGCTAAATCATCTTTCTGTACTTTATAAACTGACTGCAGCTCATCTCCTTTTAAAATTTTCTTTTTTTCATTATCTAAAGATGTTTGCAATTTTATTTCTTTATTAAACATGTATAAAATGGCAGGTTGCGCCATAAAAACGCCGATGGTTACGGCAAGTAATCCGCGGAAGAGGAGTGGCGTAAATTTATTTTTATTTTGCCTCGTGATTCCTTTTATTAAAGCCCGGTCAATTGTTAATATTACAAAACCCATAAATAAGCCCAGTCCGCAAAACATAAATGCATTATCAATTATGGTAGAAAAAAAATACGTCCAGGCAAGGGTTGCAAAAAGCCACGTAGTAAGTACAGTTGTACCAATAATTTTAAAGCGGTTTCGGTCCACAACGCTATCTATCAGTAACTCCTTTTCTGCAGTAGAAAGCCACCAAAGAAATTCCGATAATTGAGATGGTTGATAATTTTCTCTTTGAGAAACACCAATGTTTACCTGCATAATTAATTATTTGAAACTTAAAAAATGTTTTAAAAAAATAATTGTACTGATGTACTCAATAGTGAAGTTGAAGTTGTTTTTTAGCGGGTAGATAAGTTAGCGGCTCTTATCTTGGGTACAAACATATTTTATAAATGAATAAACAGTTAGCTTAACCCTTATCACAACATAATATTAACAGTTTATTACTGCTGAAGTTTAAACCCATGCAAGCTTGCTTGCGTCTATTACATATCTTTGCCCACTTAATTTTAAAAAAGGGTATTCACTAAAAATTACTACATGAAAAATTTATTATTCTCAATTTTCTTGTTAACTACAATTGCAGCGGTTGCCCAGCCAAAAGGAATGGGCAAAAATGATGCAGACGCTAAAAAGATACTGGATGGTGTTAGTGCAAAATTTAAAAGCTTTAAAAGCGTAACGGCTAAATTTAATTTAAAAATAGAAAACGCCGCCGGAAAGGTGCAGGGCTCAAAATCCGGTACGGTAAATTTAAAAGGAACAAAATACCGCATTAACATTACCGGTCAGGAAATTTACAGCGATGGCAACACTACATGGACATATGACAAAGCAGGCAACGAAGTTCAGATAGCAAAAGTTGATCGCTCTGCAACTACCATTACACCGCAAAAAATGTTTACTAATTTTTACGATAAAGACTTTCTGTACAAAACCAATCCGGATGTAAAAGTGGGTGGTAAGCTTATGCAGGAAATAGAACTAACGCCTATAGATAAAACAAAGCCATTTTTTAAAGTGTTGGTTAATGTAGATAAAGCAACACAAACCATTAAGCAAACAAAAGTGTTTGAGAAAAATGGCAACCGCTATACCTATTCAATTGTTAGCATGAAAACAAATGGCACTTTGCCAGATGCTTTGTTTGTTTTTGATACAAAAAAATATCCTAAAGTTGAAGTAGTGGATCTTAGATAAAAAAACTATTTATAAAAAGTAATGCGTTGCTAAAGTTTAGCAGCGCATTTTTATTTTCCCCAACGATACGTTTCAATTTGTAAGCCAGCCAAATCTATAATTCTATCAACCACCGTGGCGGCAGCTTCTTCAATTGTTTTAGGCTTGCTGTAAAAAGATGGTGTTGCAGGGCAAATAATTCCCCCAGCTAATGTTATGGTTTCCATATTACGGATGTGTATTAAGTTGTAAGGCGTTTCCCGTACAGCACAAATAAGTTTTCTTTTTTCTTTTAAAATAACATCGGCAGCACGTGTTATTAAATCGTTTGAAATGCCTGTTGCTATTCTGCCCAGCGTTCCCATACTGCAGGGTGCAATTATCATTGTGTTGTACTTACCAGAGCCCGAGGCAAAAGGTGCTAAAAAATCATTGGTTGAGAAAAATTTTATCCCATATTTGTTGTCTATGTAATCATTTAGTTCACTATCTAATTCTGTTTTCCATACAAGTTTTGCATTCTCAGTAATTACTACACTAAGTTCACTCCACTGGTCTTTCAACATTATTAATTTATCAAGCAATAATTTTGGATAGATAGAGCCGCTTGCCCCCGTAATTGCTACAACAATTTTGTACATATTTTAATTTTTTAACCCAAGATTACTGTAAAATAAAATTTAACTTCAAGGCGTTCAATAAATAGCAATAAATTCCGTTTATAGTTACAAGATATGCAAAATATAAAACCCCTTCTAGCCTGCGCTTTAATTATTGTTAGTTCAGCTTTTATTAAAAAAGATAAAGGCGACAAAATTGAATGGCTTAAACTTGATGAAGTATCAGCAAAAATCAAAATGCAAAGCAAGCCTGTGCTTATAGATCTTTATACTGATTGGTGCCATTGGTGCAAAGTGATGGATAAAAAAACTTACGGAAACAGCAAGGTAGTAGAATATATCAACGAGCATTTTTATTCGGCACGTATAAATGCAGAAGGTAAAGAGCCGCTTACCTGGAAAACAAAAACATACACATTTAACAGCCGTTACCAGGTTAGTGATTTTGCATTATATATTACCTATGGCAGAATGTCTTTTCCCACAACGGTTATTATTGCTGATGAAGAATCAGCGCCCATACCTATCGCAGGTTTTATGGAGCCAAAAGAAATTGAAGGAATATTAAAATATTATGGAGAAGGTGCTTACAAAACAAAAAACTATCCTGATTTTGAAAAAACTTTCAAATCAACCTGGTAAGGTTTTTTGTTAAGAAATTCTAAATAAAATAATGGATGACAACCAAAATAAACAACACCCCGACTATATAAGTAGTTTCTAAGTGTTAAGATAAATGGTTAAGATTTTTGATTAGACCCGGGCTCCTTTTTAGTTGCCCGGTTTTTTTATGCTCATAATTGATCGGTATATCCCATCATCAAATAATCAGAGAGTACAACCTTCCTTGAATTTTTAATATATTGGTGGTTTAATAAAAACTACTATTTGAAACAAATCATATTATGAAAAAAAATCTGGTTCTATTTGTATTGATCACCGTTGTAATTTTTTCTGCATCTGCCCAGGCGGATAAAACATTTTTAACCGCCGCCAGCTATGAGCATGCTTCAAAATTTTTGGGGGTTAATACCGGCAAACTTGTTTACCGAAACAATGTAACTCCCATTTGGCTTGAAGACGGAAATTTTTGGTATTCAGTAAATGTTGTAGAAGGTAAGGAGTTTGTATTAATTAACTCCGCTAATGGTAGCCGTACAACCGGAAAAGATAAAAAATCTAT
>JBKJLG010000333.1:0-3246 GCA_046596995.1 Chitinophagaceae bacterium | reverse complement strand
TACGGCATGATAACCAATCATACAATCAGTTTCATTGCTGCTTAATTCCCAAACCGGTAATCTGCCCCCTTGTTTGTATTGCGTAAGAAATGTATTGATGTAATCACCCGTTTTTTGTTGATCAATTATGGTGTACAAAGGATGAGCAGCTCGGTAGGTATCCCATAGAGAAAAAACAGAATAGTACGTGTTGCTTTTATTTGTATGAATAGCATTGTCCCTGCCACGGTAGTTTCCATCTACATCGTTTGCAATGCACGGCACTATCATAGTGTGATAAAGTGCTGTATAAAATATTTTTAGTTTAGAAATATCGTTACTGCTAACTTCAATTTTATTTAATTCTCTATTCCATTTTTGTTCGGCTTCAGATTTTATTTTTTCAAAATTCCAATCCGCAATTTCTGTTTCAAGATTTTTTAAAGCACCTTTTTCACTTACCTGCGATATGGAAACTTTAACCATAACCGGTTCTGTATTTTTTTTATCAAACTGAAAAAATGCTTTTAAATTTAAAGATGAGATTTCTTCCAGATTTTTTTGCAACGTATCGTTTATCCAAATGCCTTTATTTGTAAAAGGCTGTGAAAATTCAATTGCAAAAAACACATATTGGTTTCTTGCCCAGCCTTCACTCCGGCGCAAGCCAATTATTTTATTATTCCCAATAATTTTTATAGATGATTCCAATACTTTATCCCTGTGAGTAAGATCAAGGATAATATTTTTTTCCTGCTGAGATGCAAAAGTGTACCGGTGAAATCCTACTCTTTCAGTTGCCGTTAATTCTACCATTATATTATCATCATCAAGTTTAACAGAATAAAACCCTGCTGATGCTTTTTCATTTTTATGAGAAAATTTTGAACCGTAAATTTTATTTGCAGGCGACGGGATACCTGACATTGGCATTATGAGAATATCGCAATAATCAGGTACACCGGTACCGCTTAAATGTGTGTGAGAAAAGCCATAAATAAAATCATCGGAATAATGATAACCGCTACAACCATCCCATCCTTCCAGCCTTGTATCGGGGCTTAGTTGCACCATACCATGTGGCACAGTTGCTCCGGGATAGGTATGTCCATGCCCTCCTGTTCCAATAAACGGATCAACATATTTTGCAAAATTGCTTTGGGCAAATATTATAGTTGAGTAAAGAAGAAAATAAATTATTAAACCTTGTTTCATTAATTGGGTTTTGTACAAGTTATTAAATGTAAACTGAGGAAAATAAAAAAAGCGACAACAAATTGTTATCGCTTTGAAATATTAAAAAAATTAAAATTTAAAATGGCAGATCATCAGCAGGTTCTGAAATTTCTACGGGTTTGTTGCTTCCCTGATTTTGTTGCTGGCTATAACTGCCAGATTGCGGGGGACTACTTTGTTCGCCATCTGTATTTCCTCCCAACAATTGCAAATTCTGAACTCTCATTCTGAGTGTAGCTGCGGGCTGATTTTCTTTGTTGGTATAAGCGTCTGCTTCAGGTGAGCCCTCTGCATAAACTTGTTTGCCTTTTTTTAAATATTGCGATACGGCAGTGCGGTCTGTCCAGTAGGCACAATTTACCCAGGTTGTTCTTTCTTTTAAATTTCCCTGGGCATCTTTAAATTTTTCGGTATGCGCTACATTAAAATTAATAACGGTTTTACCATTCACTTCTTTCTGTATGCAATCTGCGCCTAAATTGCCTACGATTTGTAACTTGATCATAATTGTGTTTTTTAAATTGTTAATCGATGTATCTGAACGGCTTTACCCTAATTGTAAGAATAAAGCAAAATTTCTGTATGTAATGATCACAAACTTAATTCATCTTTTTTGAGAGGCTGCTAACCTGATCCTGTAAGTTATTAACAAGATTTGCCAGCGCATTTACATCCCATCTTTGTTGTTGTATTACTTTATTAATTATGGTTTGTGCCTGCCACATTTCTAATATGTCATTTGCATTTACCTGATAGGGTTGATAAGTTGGATTATCACTTACCAAAGTAATTTTACTTTTATTTTTATTGCTTTTTACAACCCTTTTGTAAACGATACCTTCGTTTTTACTTACAACAATGTAAGCCAGGTTGCTTTTAGCATCATCAAGGTTTTCAATTTTTTCTCCAACAATTATGCTGCCTGATGGTGTGGGCATCATACTATCTCCAATAATTTCAAATGCACGGTAATTGCCGCCTGAAAGCATTGGAAGGGTAAAAGTATTAAGCTCATCAATAAATTCACTATCAGCGTACCCTGCTAAATAACCGGCAGCTGCTTTTACCGGTACAAAATGAATTACATTTCTATCTGCAGACATTAATTTAAGTTGCCTGCGCTTCGCAAGATAATTACCTCCCTGAGTTATGCTTAAATCTTTGCGTAGCAATTCATCAAGAGATATTTTAAACATATCGCTAATAATTTCAAGAACCTCTAAACGGGGCTCGGCTCTTTCTTCTTCATAGGCGCCAATTAATGACCGCTTAATATTTAGTTTATTGGCAAACTCTTCCTGGGTCCACCCTCTCAGTTTTCTTAAATATTTTAAATTTTGAGATGCTACTGCCATAGTAACTAATTTATTTAGTGTAAAAATACTAATTATTTTAGTTCAACCAAATTTTTATCGGTTTATTTTTTAAAGAGGCATAGTTTATGCAATAACATAGGTAATAAAAATACAGAACAGTGGTAATGAAGCATATATATATAATACTGATACTTTTATCTGCTCCATTTTATGGTGTATCACAATTTAAGGTAAAGGCTATACCTAAAAATATTCCGAAAGTGAATATTAACCAGATAAAAGTAAAAACACACGCAAACAGTAACACGATAGTAGGCACAAAAAAAGTCCATCCTAAATATGATAAAAAACCGGGAAAGACGGATGAACCGGTTGATAAGAAAAAAACTGAATTGAATAATGAGAAAGAGAAAGAACCCGCCAAAAAAAAGAAGTAATTTCTTAAATTTTTTTGTGGAGAATACCGGGCTCGAACCGGTGACCTCTTGCATGCCATGCAAGCGCTCTAGCCAACTGAGCTAATCCCCCAATATTTCAATCTAAATATTTTACCCGAACCTCAGACCTTCCCGAATGTATCGGGACAATCTACCCCACTGAGCTAATCCCCCATTATTTTATTTCAATCCAAATATTTTACCCGAACCGCAGACCTTCCCGAATGTATCGGGACAATCTACCCAACTGAGCTAATCCCCCAATATTTCAATCTAAA
>JBKJLG010000292.1:0-8250 GCA_046596995.1 Chitinophagaceae bacterium | reverse complement strand
GAAGTACCGCCACCCATTAAGCCAACATTGTAAGTTGTTTTAATTCCAGCTTTTGTAAAAGCATCTGCATCTTTTATAAAATAATTAATGGCACGTGCGCTGGCATTGTGTGGATTGGCTAATCCGAAAGAGCCATAAGAATGACCTCCTGGGCCTTTATAAGTTATCCGATAACGTCGGGAGCCCACCGCCTTTGTAATTATTTCGCCGCTTCCGCCGCCATCTATCGAAATGTATGAATCTATTTTCGGGATGGAACCATTGAACAATTCTTTTACTCCCCGTAAATCACCCAATCCTTCTTCTCCGGTAGTTCCTACAAAATAAATATCCGCTTCTGTTTTAATATGGGCTTTTTGCATAGCCTTTAAAATTGTTAATACCGCCACCAGCCCTCTTGTATCATCACCAATGCCCGGGGCAAAAAGTGTATCACCTCTTTGTTTAACCGTTACATCTGTGCCTTCAGGAAAAACTGTATCCAGATGCCCTTCAACAACAATAACTTTTTTTCGGGATGTACCTTTTTTTAAGGCAATCACATTCCCGGCTTTATCTATCCAAATACTGTCTGCGCCTGCAACTTGTAGCATTTCTTTAAATTTTTCTGCACGTTTATGTTCTTTAAAAGGAGGCGCAGCAATTTCGGTAAGAGTTATATGATCTTTTTTTGTTTCAGATTCAAGTTCTAAAATTATTTTAAAGGCATTGCGAATAACCGGATTGTTTGCCAATACAGTTACTTCATTTTTATATTTTTTGTCAGCAACTGTTTTATTGTTTGTAACAGTTTTCTGCGAAAAAAGATAAAGAGGGGAGAGGATTAAAATTAAAAATTTTAGAAAGGGAAAATATTTTTTTGGCTGAGACATGGAAGGGAGTTAAAATTTTTAGCAGCTAAGATACTATAAACCCTAAACCTAAACCTTATTGCCTTTTAACCAAATCACCTTTTAACCGAAGCAATTCAATTTCAGCAAGTTTAGTTTCATATCTGGCGGCAATCAGCCTGTTGTAAGCATCTTCAAGGCTTTTTTGAGCTTCCCGTAATTCTAAAAAAGTTGTTACACCCTGCTTGTATCTTTCATACGCAATAAAAACATTTTCTTTGGCTAGAGAAATATTTGTTTCTTCTAATAAGAGTTGTTTCTTCTGCAACTCGTATGTGCGGTAATAATTTTCGATGCTGGTATTTAAAAGAGAGATTTGATTTTCATACGTCAATCTTCTAAAATCAATATCTGCCTGAGCCTGTTTAATATTTCTTTTTGAAATATAATTATTGAAAATGGGAATAGTTGTAATAAGCCCATAATTAAAACCTTTATTTTGATTGTACAAAGGACTAAACTGATTTATAACAGTATTGTTATTCGTCTGAGTGAAATTATACGCAGAGTTAAAAGAAACAGTTGGCAATCTTTCTGCACGCTTTTCTTTTAAAGTGATATTTGCAATATCAATATTTTTTTTAGTAAACAACAAGCCAGGGCTGGTTTCTGCAATATTATTTTTTATTTCTATCAGCGTAAGGGTTGTATCAATAGGGATAGAATCAAGCACCTCGTAATCAATTCCTTTATCTACTGCCATTAAGCGGTTAAGATCTCCTTTTAATTGTGTGATAAGCGTTTGTTGCCTCAACTGTGTAGAAATTTGTGCATTAAGATCCAGCTTTGCCTGCAATACATCTGGCTTTATACCCAGCCCAACTTCCAGTTTAATTTCTGCAAGGCGCAGTCTTTCTCTGTTAAGTTGCATTTGTTCTTCAACCGCTTTTAGCTGCTGTTTTTGCCTAACAATATTGTAGTAAGTGTTTAGCACCTGCGCAACAATATCAATCACCTGGTTTTTAATTACCAGATCACCGAGTAATAAATATTCTCTTAATTTATCACGGGTGGCAAACATTTTAAAGCCATCAAACAATATCCAGTTTAAGGCAAGTTGTCCGTTAACATTATTAGATTTAATACCATTTGCTTTTCTATCAGTACCATCTGCAAACTTTTGCTTTTGATTATTATTATTAAAAATTAATCCACCATTCGCATTTAATCTTGGTAAAAAAGCAGCATTGGAATATGAATTATCTATTGCATAAACGAGCGAATCGTTTCTCGATAATCTTATTTCATAATTATTTTGTAATGCAGTGGCAACGGCATCTTCGGGGCTTAACAATTCTTGTGCAACAGAATTATGAAAACACACAAGCAGGCAGAAAGTCAGCGTGAAACGTGAAAGGTGAAACGTGAAATGTGAAAGTTGAAACCCTAAACGAATCATTATATCGTAAAATATCTTTCTCAGTTTTCTCATTTTCAAAAATTAATTATTCTATTGAATCTACTTCCATTTTCTCCATTTGCTTCCGCCTTTGGCGGAGAGATAAAGAGCGCACTTTAATTTAAAACATGCTGTGGTGTTACATCCAATTCATCAAGTTCACTTCTTTTTTTGTTAGACGACATGTATGCATACATTGCCGGAATTACAAACAATGTAAGCACAAGCGAAAACATTATACCACTAACAATTACAATACCCAGCGGCACACGGCTTGTTGATGCAGCACCGAGGGATAATGCAATGGGTAATGCACCTAAAGCCATTGCCAGGCTCGTCATAAGTATTGGGCGCAAACGTTGGCTGGAAGCATATATAACTGATTCTACCTTGCCCATTCCCCGCAACCGGTTTTGGTTTGCAAACTCCACTATTAAAATTCCATTTTTAGTAACAAGTCCGATAAGCATTATCATTCCTATCTGTGAAAAAATATTTAATGTATGTCCAAAAATCCATAATGATAATAATGCACCTGCTATTGCTAAGGGTACAGTTATCATTATAATAAAAGGATCAATAAAGCTTTCAAATTGTGCAGCAAGCACTAAAAATATTAAACCCAATGCAAGAAATAATGCGAATGAAGTGTTGCTGGAGCTTTCTTTATAATCACGACTGCTACCCGATAGGGCTGTAGCAAAGGTGGGATCTAACATTTTTTTTGAAATTGCTTCCATTGCGGCAATACCCTCTCCAATAGTTTTACCAGGTGCTAAACCCGAGGATATGGTTGCAGCTTTATATCTATTAAAGTGATATATGGTAGAGGGGCTTGTAGCTTCATCGAAACTTACAAGATTATCCAGGCTTATCATTTGCCCGGTTGCAGTGCGAACATACAATCCTTTTAAATCATTGGGATCATCACGATTGTTGCGATCTACCTGCCCCATTACCTGGTATTGTTTTCCATCTTTGGTAAAATAACCAAGGCGGCGGTTACTTAGCGCCAGTTGTAAAGTTTGTGATACATCTTCAATACTAACACCTAACTGGCTCGCCTTTAGCCTATCTACGTTTATCCTCAATTCAGGTTTATTAAATTTAAGATCAGCATCAGCACCTTGGAATACGGGATTTTTATTTACTTCATCAAGAAATTTTGGAAGTACGGCAGTGAGTTTATCAAAATTATTATTTTGAATTACAAATTGTACCGGCTGCCCGCCGCGGCGGCTAACACTAATTGTTTGTTCTTCTATGGCAAAGGCTCTTCCTTCATTAAATTTCCCCATATTCCGGTTTACCATTTCTACTATCTGTTTTTGAGAACGCTTCCTGTCTTTTGGATCAACTAATGTTACCCTGACGTTTGCTGAGTTGGAACCTCCGCCGAAACCACGGGAGCCTAATATTGAAAGAACAGTTTGTTTTTCAGGAACTGAATCCAACATAAAATTGCTGATTTTATCTACATATTTATCCATGTAATCAAAAGCAGTTCCTTCCGGGGTTAAAAGTTGCAAGCGAAACTGGCTCTTGTCTTCCATAGGGGCTAGCTCTGTTGGAATATCTTTTCCGATAAAATAAATAAGAAAGCCACATACACCAACAATTAAAAAAGCCATCCAGCGAAACCTCATAAAACGGGTTAGCAAATTTGTATAGCCACTTTCCATTCCTCGAAAAAAAGGTTCAGTTTTATTATAAAACCAGGAGTGCTTATGTACATCTTTTTTGGAAAGTTTTACGTTTAATACCGGTGTTAATGTTAAGGATACAAAGGCTGAGATTAGTACCGATCCTGCAACAACTATCCCAAATTCACGAAACAGTCTTCCCACAAATCCTTCCAGAAACACAATGGGAAGAAATACAAATGCAAGGGTTATAGAGGTTGATATAACAGCAAAATAAATTTCTTTTGAACCTTGTTTAGCCGCCTGCCACTTATTCATTCCTGCTTCCATTTTTTTATAAATATTTTCTGTTACCACAATGCCATCATCAACCACCAGCCCTGTTGCTAAAACAATTGCTAGCATGGTTAATACATTTATGGTAAAGCCGCATACATACATTATAAAAAATGCACCGATCAATGAAACTGGAATATCTATAAGCGGACGAATGGCAATAAGCCAATCCCTGAAAAATAAAAAGATGATCAATATCACCAGGCCAAGAGATATCATGAGTGTTTCTTCTACCTCTGAAATTGACCGTTTAATAAATTTTGTTTGATCTAATGCAATATCAAGTTTTACATCAGCGGGCATTTCTTTTTTTAATTGATCGTAGCGTTTATAGAACTCATTGGATATGGAAACATAATTGGAGCCAGGCTGAGGAATGATAGCCAGTGCTATCATAGGTACGCCGCTTTCTCTCAATTGTGATTCTTCATTTTCAGGCCCCAGCACAGCTTCACCAATATCACTAAGTTTTATATTTGCGCCATTTACAGTTTTTATTGTAAGGTTATTAAATTCCTCTTCTGTATTTATTTTACCAAAAGTTCTCACTACTAATTCAGTTGCATTTCCTGAAAGCTTACCCGCAGGCAATTCAATACTTTCGCGTTGTAAAGCATTTTGTACATCAGCCGGCGTTAGTGAATAAGAGGAAAGTTTTTCTGGCTTAAACCAGATACGCATTGCATATTTTTTTTCACCCCATATCTGTATTCCGCTAACCCCAGGGATGGTTTGCAATCTTTCTAATAAAACATTGTTAGCCCATTCTGTTATTTGCAACTGGTTGCGTGTATTGCTTTGCACTGTCATGGACAAAATAAAATCTCCGAATGCATCACCTTTAGAAATAACCGGCGGAGCTTCGAGGTCGTTGGGAAGCGAACGGGCTGCCTGCGATACCTTATCTCTTACATCGTTTGCCGCTGCTTCAAGATCAATACCCAATTCAAATTCAACATTTATATTACTGGATCCTAAGCTGCTTGATGAGGTAATGTTTTTAATACCGGCAATTCCATTAATGGCTTTTTCTAATGGCTCAGTAATTTGTGTTTCAATAATATCAGGGTTAGCACCGCCATAAGAAGTGCTTACGCCAATGTTTGTAGGATCAATAGAAGGGTAATCTCTTACACCTAAAGAATTAAAACCAATTACGCCAAATAATACAATGGTAAGGTTAAGTACAATTGCTAAAACCGGTCTGCGTAAACTTAATTCAGAAATGTTCATAATTGTGAAAGGTGAGCGGTGAACCGATAGTTAGCGCTTTCTTTTTAATGTTTTATTCTTTTTAAAAGCACAGCGAAATAAATTTCTCAACATTAAGTAATCATTTTTTAAAATCCTCTACAGATTGTTTGGTTTTTACAATATTTTTTATTGTCAATTTTGCATTTGGCTTTACACTCATTAAACCTGTGGTTACAATTGTATCACCGGCAACAATTCCCGTAAGTATTTGGATATTTGAAGAATCTCTTACGCCGGTTGTAACATCGGTAAAAGTGGCAACGCCATTTTTATACAATACAACTTTTTTGCCTCTCGCCTGCGGAATAATTGACTGGGTTGGTATCAAAAGCGCTGTGTAGTTGGGCGCAAAATCAAGTGTAACATTAGCAAAAGCACCGGGTATAAGAGCAGGATCGCTGCCCATTACTGATGAGCGGATATTAAGACTTCGGGAATTTTCTGTAATGCCTGATTCGGTTGCCATAATTTTAGCAGCATGCCTTATGTCTGATCCCGCAACTGTAAAAAATACCATTCTGCCGGGTTTAGCTTCGCTTATATATTTTTCCGGGATGGTAAAATCCAGCCTCATGTCACTCGTTTTTCTTATAACTGTAATAATGGTTGATGGCGTAACGTAAGCACCAACACTAATTTCTTTTAAACCAAGTTTGCCCGAGAAGGGTGAACGCACAACGGTTCTCGCAATATTGGTTCTTACAATATCAATATCTGCACGAATATTATTTGCATTTAAAACAGCCATATCATAATCTTGGCGGCTTATGCCCTGTATTTTTAATAATTGAGACAGGCGGTTAGCAGTTTGATTGGCAATGCCGAGTTGTGCCTGTAATTTTTTTAATTGTGCCTGAAGGTCAGCGTCATAAATTTTTGCAATTACCGAGCCACGGCCAACATAGGCGCCTTCTCTTACATTAAGCATTGTAAGCCTGCCAGAAACCTCGGGATGAATCTCTGTTGTTTCAGATGCAGTTAAAGTACCGGGCACCTGAATGCTTTCGGTAATTTTTTGGGGCATAGCAATTATTACATCAATTTTTTGCGGCTGATTTTGCCTGCCGCCCTGTTGTGTTTTTGTAGTTGTTTTGTCAGTTGATTTGCTTTTACAGGATATTGTACCAATAAAAAAAATAACCCCTGCAATGAGTTTCCAGTGCTGAAATTTCATTATAATATTTTCTGATTAGTTTGACTCATCTGTTTAGATGCTAAATTGGTTAAAATATTTCGCCAGGGATAAAGTTATCAGGAAATAACCTTTAATGTTTGTTTTATTTTATCAGCGGTAGCAAAAATATCTTTTTGGGTATTGGCTATTATAGTAACATGCCCCATTTTTCTTCCTGGTTTTGTATAAGCTTTGCCATATATATGCACAAAAACATTTTTCATTTTTAAAACTTCTTCAAGTCCTTTGTAAACAGCTTTACCTGTATGGTTTTCTTCTCCAATAATATTAACTATGCCTGCCGGCAGAATAGAAGAAGGATTTCCTAAAGGATAATTGAGCATAATGCGCCAAAGCATATCAAATTGCGATGAGTAATTTGCCTCGATAGTATGATGCCCGCTGTTATGCACCCGTGGTGCCGTTTCGTTCACCCAAATTTCATCTTCGTTATCAACAAACATCTCTACAGCAAAAATGCCGGGACTATTCATTTTTTTTACCAGGTTAGCAGCAACCTCTTTTAATTCATGTAAAATTTCATCTGAAATGTTTGCCGGGCTAACCTGGTAATCAAGTAAATTAAGTTTATCATTAAAGATCATTTCAATTGCCGGGTATAAAACCATTTCACCATTTTTATTACAGGCGACAATAATGGCAATCTCTTTTTTTATATTTATTTTTTTCTCCAGAACAGCCGGTTCGTCAAAGGCATCATCATTTATATTTTTTATTGATAAAACACCTTTCCCATCGTAACCACCCAGCGCAACTTTGTGTATGGCAGGTAAAAAGTCAGCGTTATTTTTTATTTCAGTTTTGTTATTGGTTATTAAAAATGCTGCGGTAGGTATATTGTTTTCTTTATAAAAATTTTTTTGTAAGATTTTGTTTTTAATAATTTTAAGCGCTGCAGGTTTGGGAAATACTTTTACACCTTCCGCTTCCAGCTTTTCCAGTGCATCTACATTTACTGCCTCTATTTCAATGGTGATTGCATCAAGGGTTTTACCGAAATTATAAACGTCATCAAAATTTTGGATGTCTCCTTTTATAAAATGATGGCACAAATGCGCCGAAGGACATTCGGCATCATTTTCCATTACAAAAGTTTCTACCGGATAATTTGCGGCAGCCTGTAACAGCATTCTCCCTAATTGTCCTCCACCCAATATGCCGGCCTTAATCATCAACTTTTTTTGTGCAAGATAATACCAACCTTTTAAAGCGCTTACTTTCGTATCTTCAATTTTTAAATACTTTTATGGAAACTGCCACTTTGCAAACTGATATCATCCAACAAAACAATTCAGATTTTCTTCCCTTGCAAGGCACAGATTATGTTGAGTTTTATGTCGGCAATGCAAAGCAGGCTGCACATTTTTATAAAACTGCTTTTGGGTTTCAATCGCTGGCTTATGCCGGCCCGGAAACTGGAGTGAAAGACAAGTCGAGCTATGTTATCAGGCAAAATAAATTGACATTTGTTTTAACCACACCTTTGCGGCCGGATAATGAAGTTGCAGACCATGTTTACAAACATGGCGATGG
>JBKJLG010000274.1:0-2635 GCA_046596995.1 Chitinophagaceae bacterium | reverse complement strand
GCCGGCACTACCAGAGATACAGTAGAAGAAATTATTAATATAAATGGAATACTATTCCGGTTAATTGACACCGCCGGTATAAGAGATAATTCAGCAGATATTATTGAAAATATGGGTGTATTAAAAAGCCACGAAAAAATTAAAAGTGCTGATGTAGTTTTGTATTTGTTTGATATGGTGAATGAGAAACCAGATGAAGTGGAAAAGGTTGCAAAAGATCTTTCAGAAAAAAATAAAAATTACATTCTAGTAGCAACAAAAGCTGACCTGGCGGACGACGGGATAAAAAATTTGCCTAAGCATACAGTGATCATTTCCGCAAAAAACAATACCGGTATTGAAGAGTTGAAACTGGTATTATTTCAGTCCGTTTTACAAGATCAATCACTTACAGAAAATACAATTGTAACCAATTTGCGGCATTACCAGGCTTTGCAGCAAATGGTTACCTCATTGCACGAAATAAAAAATGGATTGAATAATTTGATACCTGCAGATCTTTTATCATTAGATATAAGAAGATGCCTGCATTACCT
The DNA here is from genome assembly GCA_046596995.1 of Chitinophagaceae bacterium. GTDB lineage: Bacteria > Bacteroidota > Bacteroidia > Chitinophagales > Chitinophagaceae > Ginsengibacter. The sequence goes on along the minus strand of JBKJLG010000274.1, from coordinate 2,099 downwards.
TGGCGAAATAACAGGGGAGGTAACTAACGAAGACCGGCTAGATTTTATATTCAGTAAATTCTGTATCGGAAAGTAATGGTTGTTACAGTTCTCACAGGTCAGGAGCATTCTTACATTCATGAAGCTGGGAAATTCTTTTTTTCGGGAGAATTTTGGTGGGCTACATTGCTATACTCTTAACTTTATTCATCATTTGTACACCATGCACCAATGATGCACCACCACGTATTGCACACGCTACATGAACAGCCTCCATCATTTGTGCCTCACTCCAACCTTTTTCAAAAGCATCACTGCTGTAAGCATCAATGCAGTAAGGGCATTGAACTGCATGGGACACCGCCAAAGCAATCAATGATTTTTCCCGGGCAGTTAATTCACTGTCTTTAAAAACTTCTCCATAATAATCAAAAAATTTATCGGCTAGTTTTTTTTGAAAGTCACCAACATTGCCAAATTTTTTTAGGTCTTCTGAATTGTAATAATGATTATCCATATTTTTTTATTTAGATTCGATTTGCAATTGAAAAGTACCTCAACATAATGGCATAAAACCTAGTTTATGTTTCGACAAGCTCAACATGACATGGCTTTCAATCCTAAGCTAGTTTATCCTGAGCGAAGTCGAAGGGAAGGCTAGCTGATTTATATTCTACAGTTCAATACCACAACATTTTAGTTTATACTGATTATAACCTGCTTTAACAAGCCTGATAATTTCTCATCTGCCTTTTGTGCCACTTCAATAATTTCCGCAATATTAACGGGTTTTAAATTATCCGGATCACATTCATCAGTAATTACAGAAATAGCTGAACATGGTAATTGCATATGATTGGCCGCTATCACTTCCGGCACGGTACTCATCCCAACCATATCTGCACCAATTATTTTTAGATATCTGTACTCTGCTTTTGTTTCCAGGTTAGGCCCATTAACTGAAGCATAAACACCTGATCTTAATTTCAGGTTCATTTTTTCAGCTTCATTTAGAATAATTGAATTGAAGGAACCACTGTAAGGTTCACTCATGTCAGGAAATCTTTCTCCAACTTCATCTAAATTTTTTCCTACCAATGGGTTTCCTGTTTGCAAGTTAATATGATCAGTTATTAATACCAGATCACCTTTTTTAAAATCAGGATTTATCCCTCCTGCTGCATTGGTGAGTAGTAAGTTTTTTATTCCCAATAATTTCATAACACGAACCGGAAAGACAATTTGCTGCATTGAATAGCCTTCATAAAAATGAAAGCGTCCCTGCATCAATAAAACTTTTTTATCTCCAATGCTTCCAAAAATAAGATTGCCTTTGTGGAATTCGACAGTGGATAAAGGAAAGTGAGGAATATCTGAGTAAGGTATTATGATCGGGTCTTTTATAAATTGTATTATTTGGTGTAAGCCTGTACCTAAAACAATTCCGGCAGAGGGGTCTTTAATTCCTTTTTGCTTTAAAAATTTTACGGCTTCATTTATTTTTTCTATGCTGACGCTTTCCATTGTTCGCAACTTTTTTTATTATATCACACCTTTCTTGATTATATAATTTTAAACGGTTTAAAATTAAGCAATTCCGATTTGTCTGCAGTGGAAAGATATTGCAGCATTAAAATCAAATCAGAAATTGATACGACATTTCTTGGGTGAATATTTCTCGTGCTTGTCCGGTAGGGATCTGCATTAGCACATATTTAGTATCAACTTTACGGCTGTTAGTTTGCCTATCTTTAGTTCACCAATATCAATATAAAAAATAATTAACTTTACTCTCATCATAAATATTTAAAATGAAAATAGCTGTTTGCGGAAAAGGCGGTGTTGGCAAAACAACAATCAGTGGATTGTTATGCAGAACTTTAGGCAGCAAAGGCATTCCTGTGCTGGCTATTGATGGTGATCCCAATCCCAATCTTGCTCTTACACTTGGGGTTGACCCTAAAGCAGCAATGCCAAAAGCACTTACCTCCAAATTACTGGAAGTGTATGAAAAAGAGGATGGTAAAAAATATGCAAAACTAAAAGCACCGTTATCCGAAGTGATGGATCTGCATGGAATACAGGCAGCAAATAACGTTACGTTACTTGCAGTGGGGCAG
>JBKJLG010000224.1:0-2709 GCA_046596995.1 Chitinophagaceae bacterium | reverse complement strand
ATCTACTATTATCCCTAGGCCAAACAATAATCCAAAGAGTACAATAAAATTTAGCGTAACATTTGTACCTACAATTGAATCTGCAATGGGTAAAAATAAAAACGCTACAAATACGCTTAACGGCACACTGAGCGCTACAAAAAATGCATTGGTAACACCCATAAAAAACATCAATACTAAAAGCACCAAGACAAACCCAATAATAATTGTATTTACCAGATCATTAAATGATGTTGCGGTTGCCTTACTTTGGTCGCCTGTAATTACAACTTTTAAATCTTTGGGTAACTCTTCATCACGCTGCATCTGTGCAACAATATCTTTTATTTTGCCTGCGGCACTTATCAGGTTTTCGCCTGCACGCTTTACAATATTTAATGTAACAACATTCTTTCCGTCAAGCCGGGCATAGCTGTCTTTTTCTTTTATGGTATCTTTTAATTGCGCAATATCTTTCAGGTAAACGCTTGCCCCACGTGCACTGCTCCGTACAATAATATTTTGCAGATTTAATGCACTGGTAAATTGTCCTTTAATTTTTAACGTCCTTTTCATATTACCCACTTCTATCAATCCGCCGGTTATGTCGTGGTTCTCACGGCTAATGGCATTTTCAATATCAGTAAAACTTACTCTCGCCGCCTGCATTTTATAGGGATCAACGTTTACCTGTATCTCTCTTTCAGGAGCACCTACAATTTCTGCACGGGTAATTTCAGATAGCTCTTCAAACCTGTCCTGCATTTTATCGGCAAACTGTTTAAGTTTTATTCCATCATAATCACCGCTTACATTTACAAACATTATCGGCATCTCACTAAAAGCAAATTCTTGTGCATTTGGTTGCGAGGTAAGATCGTTAGGCAGATCGCTCTTCGCCTTATCTATTGCATCTTTTACTTTTAATTTTGCAAGTTCAGTTTTTACATCAGTATCAAATTCAATAACAATCAAACTAAAATCTGTTTGAGATGTGCTGGTGATTTTGTTAACCTTAGCCCCGCTGATGCCCTTTAATTGTTTTTCAATCGGACGGGTTACCAGGTTCTCAATATCTTTTGGTGAATTACCAACATAAACTGTAGATACACTTATGGTAGGCACAACAATGTCAGGAAACTGTTCTTTAGGAAGTGTATTAAATTTATACAAACCAAACAGGGTTATTAATATCGCAATAATATAAATAGCCGTGCGATTGTCAACAGACCAACTTGTGGGTCCAAACTCCTTGAACTTCTTCTTTCCTTCTTCAATTAAATTCATAAAAATATTTTTGTAGTCAGCAGTTAATTATATAATCATCTTCATAGGCGTCGCACTCTTGTACATTGTGTCTTTATTCATCAACCTCATCCTCCACCTCCTTCTCCTAAAGGGAGAAGGAGCGGTACTTTAGAATATATCCACACTTTAAGTCTTCCACATCATCATATGAATGTTATTCACTATTTAATTATACACTTTCAAAAGTCTCCCTTTAGGGAGATTTAGAGGGTACCTGTAGTAATCACTTGCCCCTCATACAAATTTTGATAACCCTCACTTATCAACTGCTCACCTGCAACCAGTCCTTGTTTTATTTCTACATTATCACCATACACTTCACCAATTATTACCTGTTTCTTTTTAGCAACAGATTTTCCACTGGGTAATTTATCCAGCACATACACATACTTACTTGTCTCGTCACTCTGTACAAGATTAACGGGAATAACAATTCCATTAGCATTGGAGTAATCTAAAATTTTAACCATAGCAGCCTGACCCGGCTTTAAGGCATTATCAAATGGAATTTTTATTTCTGCCATAAAGCCTCTCGAAGTTGAACTTACTGATTGACTGATAACAGAAATAGTTGAATTGTAAGAGCGGTTTATATCTGGCACAACAACCTGAACGGAAGTTCCTTTTCTTACACGGCTTAAATAACTTTCCGGTACATCTGTAATAACTTTTAAGCTGCTGGTATTTATTATTTTAATGCCTGCCATCGGTGATCCTGTAAAAGTTTCACCTACATGAATATTTACTTCATCGGCTACGCCGGATGCCGGGCTGTAAACATTGCTTAAGTTTACTTGTTCCTGTGCAATCTTCACATTTTCCTGCATGGTTTTAATTTGATTTTCCAGCGTTTTTACATTTGATTCTGCCTGCAGCAATTGCACTTCGGTACCAATATTTTGATTCCAAAGATTTTTTTGGCGCTGGTAAACAGAACGTGCAAGATCAAGCTGGGTTTTCACTGAACCCATGCTTTGCCGCATAGCCACTACGTTTTGGCGTGCAATAATATCATCAAGCTTTAATAGCAATTGTCCTTTTCTAACATTGTCTCCCTTCTTAACAAAAATCTGCCTTACCTGCCCGCCCATACCACGTGGACTTACATAAGAAATATTTTCTGCATCAACCCTGCCCTGTAGATCAATAAAATGCTGAAAGTTTTGTGCTGACACAATTGATACACTTACCAGTTTTACTTTATCGCTTTTGCCTGCGCCAGTATCAAGTTTGGCAAGCTCCATCTCCAAGGCTTTAATTTTTTCATCAATTTTTACCTTGTCGGCTTTTAATTTAGTAAGCTCAGTTTTCTTTTCAGTAACTACTGAATCTTTTTCTTTTTTGCTTCCGCAGGAAAAAGATAAAAGCGTTAATACTGATATTATAGCCGTTAGTTTTATTGTTTGCATGATCATCTTATTA
>JBKJLG010000219.1:0-3007 GCA_046596995.1 Chitinophagaceae bacterium | reverse complement strand
TAAAAATTTTGGAGAAAAAAGAAACACTTCCAATAAATATTATGCAGTAAGATGGAAAGCGCATGATGCCAGTAATGATCTTAAATGTTTTACATTATTAAATCATGCAAAAAATTATGCTGATTATTTAGATGCTGTTAGCAATTTAAAAACACCCGGACAAAATTGTGTTTTTGCCAGTAAAAATGGTGATATTTCTTTGAGAACACAGGGCGAATTTCCGGCAAAATGGAAGGGGCAGGGAGATTTTGTAATGCCGGGCACTGACAGCAGTTACTTTTGGCAGGGGATGATACCGCAAAATGAAATCCCTTTTCAATATAATCCTGAAAGAAATTTTGTAAGCAGTGCCAATCAGTTTCCTGCTGATTCCTCTTATCCATATTATTTAGGCAGAGGTTACACGCCTTACCGCGGCATTATTGTAAACCGCAAACTTGCTGCTATGAACAATATCACCGTGCAGGATATGATGAATTTGCAAACAGATAATTACAATGTTTTTGGTGAAATGGCTGCGCCGGTATTTATAAAAAATATAAAGCAAGATGAATTAAATGCCGATGAAAAAAAATATTTCGACATTTTAAGAAACTGGAATTATATCAATCATCAGGCATCTGCCGGTGCTACAGTTTTTTTCAGCACCTGGAAAAATTTCGATTCAAGTGTGTGGAACGATGAATTTGCTTTAGCGCCTTCTGTTATTATGCGGCCTTATGAAAGTACGTTGCTGGAGAGAGTTTTGAAAGATTCAGCTTTTATTTTTTTAGATGATATTAATACTGCAAAAAAAGAAACACTTGCAGATATTGCAACAGCATCTTTTAAAAAAGCCTGCATTGAATTAAAAAAAGCTGAAAGCGCCGGTAAGCTTGAGTGGGCAAATTTTAAAGACACTAAAGTTGCCCATTTAACAAAGCTGGATGCTTTCAGTCGCCTGCATTTAAATATTGGCGGCGGCACTCATTGTATAAATGCTACTAAAAGTGCACATGGGCCAAGCTGGAGGATGATCGTTTCTTTAACCCCGCAAACCGAAGCCTATGGTGTTTATCCCGGAGGGCAAAGCGGTAACCCCGGAAGTAAATACTACGACAATTTTATTGATACCTGGGCTGCCGGAAAGTACAATACACTTTGGGTGATGAACCAAAATGAACAAAACGATAAGCGTATAAAATGGAAAATAGCTTTTGGGAAAAATTGAGAAATAAGAAATAAGAAATAAGGAATAAAGAATAAAGAATAAGAAATAGAACTCATAACTTAATCACTGACAACACAAATGAAATTTATTGTATCATTCCTGCTTACAGCATTGTTAAGTTTTGCAGCATGTTTGTATTTACCCTGGTGGAGCATAGCTGTAGCAGCCTTTATTATTTCGGCGCTTATACCGCAAAAACCTTTCGTTAGTTTTATCACTGGCTTCTTATCTGCTTTTATATTATGGAGTGTTTTAGCGTTTTGGTTAAGCAATAACAACGATCACCTGCTTGCTCATAAAGTTTCTATAATTATTTTAAAAATTGATAACCCGTATTTGCTGATTGCCGCAACAGGAGTTATTGGGGGAATGGTTGCCGGCTTCGCTGCACTCACTGGAAGTTTTTTAAGAAAGAAAAAAAGAAAAGCGGTTACTTATTAACTAAGGGAATAATTAAACGAAAAAAGTGTACGTCATTGCGAGAAGTTTTCGGGGATTTTAGCCGAAACTTCGCGGCAATCTCAGGTGAATGCTGCTAACAGGATTGCTTTCCCGAAAAGTCGGGACATGCTGTCGCCGGAAGATTTTAATACAAGGAAAAATTGTTAGGCTCCTCGCAAAGACGAGCGTTTAGTATTAATAAAAGTTTGCGCTTATTCTACCTAATCCAATAAATAAATAATTTTTCTCTAATTAAATTTTGCCGCCCATTGCAGACTGCCGGAATAACATCCCGCCCTGTATATCTTTACCCCAATCTGTTAAGCTAGCACAAATTATTGCTCTATTTTCGTTTAATGAAGAACCTTTTTCTTGCAGTACTTTTATTTGTCTCAGTAAAATCATTTCCCCAAAAAATCAGCGGCGTAGTGTTTGATGAAAAAGGTGCACTGCTTCCGTTTTCATCTGTAACAATTAAGGGCACCACAAAAGGTGCTACAGCCAATAACCAGGCTGAGTTTGTATTTAATTTATCTGCCGGAAAATATACTTTGGTTTGCCAGCATGTAGGTTACGAAAAACAGGAAAGAACAATTGAATTAGGGAAAAAAGATGAGCAGATTATTTTTATTCTTCCATTACAAACATTTCAATTAAAGGATATTGTAATAAAAAGTAATGGGGAAGATCCGGCTTACGAAATTATAAGGCAGGCAATTAAAAAAAGATCTTTTTATAATACCCAGGTTAACGCTTTTGAATGTGAAGCGTATATAAAAGGACTGGTTAAATTAAGAAACCTCCCAGATAAAATATTGGGAAGAAAAATTCCGGATGAGGATAGAAAAGATATGCGCCTTGATTCTTCCGGCAAAGGAATTATTTTTTTATCTGAATCAATTACAAAAGTTTCTTTTACGCAGCCTGATAAAATGAAGATGGAAGTTGTATCTGGCAGGCAAAGCGGCAGCGATGGTTTTGGTTTTAGCTTTCCCACATTCATAAGTCTTTATCAAAATAATGTTACCATTTTTACATCAAGAATAAACCCGAGAGGTTTTATTTCACCCATTGCTGATAATGCCCTAAGCCATTACCGCTATAAATTTTTAGGCAGCTTTTTTGAAGATGGTGAAGAAATAAATACTATTCGTGTAATTCCTAAAAGCACTTATGAGCCATTGTTTTCCGGCATAATAAATATTACAGAAAATAGCTGGCGTATACACAGTTGCGATTTGCTGCTCACAAAAAAATACCAGCTTGAGATTTTAGATACATTGCAATTAACGCAAATTCATGTACCCATAACCAATGATGTTTGGCGGGTTAAAAATCAATTGGTGCATTTTAACT
>JBKJLG010000145.1:0-3714 GCA_046596995.1 Chitinophagaceae bacterium | reverse complement strand
GGGCCGGAAATACTAATCAACAAATCATATTTTATTTCTACATCAGCTTTTTTAAACCTTGAGAGACAGCCAATATATTTTGTATTTACAGGAATGTTTTTGGGGTGAGACAATTCTCCCGCCAGGCCTTCTTCTTTAAAATCCGGCACCCAACATTCATCATATTTTTTTATAAAATGATACTGTACTTGCTGAGCAATTTTTTCTGTAATAGTATTCCCTGTTTTTATTAAAAGCTGATGCGTAATATAAATGCATGGCACTTTATTACTGTACAACCCGAACCTGTTATCAGAAATTACTGCATCAATATTATATTTAAGTATTGCCCGCTGCAACCAATGATGTTCTTTGTAAATGGTAAAAATTATTTTAGGAAATTGACTCAGTAGCTTCCACGGCAAAAAGATTTTTTTACGACTGTATTTTACCCGATACCCCATTAATGGTAAAAATTTCACCCCGGGAAATTCCTCTTTCAACAGAGCAGATGTAGCGCCTTCCGCTGCAATTAAAACTTCGCAATTGTGTTGCAGCAAGGCATAAATTATGGGGATACACCTTGTTGCATGCCCAAGTCCCCACTCCAATGGGGCAACTAAAATCCTCGGTTTTGTGGGTGGAATGTTAATAATTTACCGTTTGTAAAAACATTGCAATAAATAATTGTGAAAATAGTTTAATTTAGAATTAATATTATGAAGAAAATGCACAGTGTTTTATTGATCTTTTTGTTAGCCGTAAGTGTTATGGTTTCAAGTTGCAGCGCATCAAAAAAAAGCAATTGTGGTTGCCCGAGTAAAAAAGGATTGGTTGGTTACTGATAATTAAAAAATAAAATGAACAAATCCAACAGAGATTTACTGGTGTTGTTCAAAGAAGAATTAATGACTCCGCAATCAATTGAGCATGCGGTAGAGCTTTTACATGAACTATTATATGATGTAGAAAGAATTGAAAATTTGGTTACAGCTCACGAAGTAATCGATCTTAATAAATATAAGATATATAATAAATTTCATATCGTTCGGGATACCATCCGCAAAAAAGAATTAAAGCCTTTTGTTTTTTTGAATAATAAGAATTGATCAATTCAATTTTCCCAATGCTTCTCTCAACTTACCCAGCATTTCATTTATCTCTTCTTTTTTACAAGTACCAATGCTAAGCCGGTACCAGCTTGATGTTGAGGGTGCGCCAAACGCATAAAAAGGAACAACAGCAAGTTTGGCTTCGTTTAAAATATATTCTGTTACGGCTGATTGTGTTTGCAATACTGTTTCCGTTGGCGTAGTTTTATTCAGTAAATTAATTTGTACTGTTAAATATATTGCCGCCTGCGGTGCAATAGAATCAACAGAAAAACCTTCAGCTTTTAATTGCTGAAAGCCATCATGTATAATTCGTAATCTTTCTTCCAGCTCACTTTTAAAGTGAACCATATATTTGTCAATGGCTTCGGTTTGCACAAGGTAATTTGCCGTAGCCTGTTGCTCTGCCATTGGTGCCCATGCACCCACATGGCTGTTAATGGCTTTCATTTTATTTAATACATGCTGTGGACCCAATGCCCACCCCACCCGTACCCCGGTGGCAGCAAATGATTTGCTTATGCCGTCAATAAAAATGGTATAGTCTTTCATTTCGGGCCGCAAACTCACGGGGTTGTAATGTTCTGAATCTCCATAGGTAAGTGTCCAGTACATTTGGTCGTACATTACATAAAGCTTTTTTTCTTCATCGCCACGCAGCAAATTTTCTTGTAAAACAAGGTCACAAATTTCTTCAAGTTCTCTGCGTTTAAAAATAGTGCCGGTAGGGTTTAGGGGAGAACACAAGGCTATAAGTGCTGCCCCTTTTAAATGCGGTCTTATTTCTTCTGCCAAAGGCATAAAATTATTTTCTGCTTTTGCTTCTATTACAGCATGTTTACCTTCAACAAAATGTATATAGTGATTATTGTTCCAACTGGGCACTGAATAAATTACTTTATCATCTTTATCAACCAAAGCCCGGTACAAAGCATAAATAAGCGGACGGCCACCCGCAGCAATTAACACCTCGCTGGTATCGTAATCAATACCTTCTTTTTCTTTAATAAATTTGGAGACAGCCTGGCGTAAAGACAAAATACCTTCCGCAGGCGGATAAGTAGTGTAGTGTTGCTTATAGGCTTCAATTATTTCATACTCCAGTTTTTTAGGAATAGGGAAAAAAGATGAATCAAAATCGCCGATAGTATAATTATAAATTTTTTCGCCTTTAGTGATTTTCTCTTTTATATCAGCACCCAAACGCACAATCTCGCTGCCTATTAATGTTTCTGCAAGATGGCTTAATCTGCCAAAAGCTTTTTTTATGGTATCGTAAATATTAATGGCTCTGATTTTAAGGCGTAAAAGTAATTGTTAACTTATAAATTCTTTAGAAATTCTTCTATGCCTTCTACTATTTTTTTGGCAACCGCTTTGCGAAAAGCAGGGCTAAGAATTTTCTTTTCATCTTCAGGGTTACTTAAAAAAGCAACTTCAACCAGGCAATTGGGATAATCAGTTGGCCCGCTTAGCCCAAAATTAAAGGAGCCTACAATACCAAATTCTTTTAAATTAAGATCAAGCATTTTATTTAAAATATAAACACTCAAAGGTTTAAAACCAATGTAGCGGTAATAAGTACTTACACCTTGTATGGTATCTGCTGAAGATGAATTAAGGTGAATGCTTATCAGTAAATCAGGACATTGATTTTTAGCAAAAGCAATTCGTTCTGGCATGGTTAAAGATGTATCAATCTCTCTGGTCATTATCACATTGGCTTTCTTTTTTACAAGAGCTGTACGCAATTCTTTGGCAATTAATAATGTATAATCTTTCTCCAGAATTTTTGTTGTTACACCTTCAGCGCCTTTGTTATCGCCCCCGTGCCCGGCATCAACTATAATAACTAAATTTTTCAAATCGGGTTTAACCGGCTGGCGATTAACTTTTATGGTTAGCCGGTTGCCTGTGTAATAAATACTGTGTCCCCAGTGTTGGCTGTGTTTTAGCTCAATAGTCATACGCATTACATCATCTTCAACCTGTTCGTAATACGCATTTTTAATTTCTTTGGCAGATGATAGCTGCGTAATCCAATTGGTGTTGCTTTGCACACCAAAAATATCTACTACAATTTTAGATGGGTTAATTTGCTGCACACTTTTGTAAGGCAATTTTTCAGTAAGAGATACACTTACATAATCATAATCAGAATCGCCTGAAACTTTCCAACTACCCGTTAAATAATCTTTGGCAATAGGGGTATTGTAATTTACAACACTGGCTTTATCAATATAAGCTGAGTGATTTTTTGAAAGCTGTACTTTATAATCAGTTTTAAAACTATCAATAACTTTTAATAAAATATTTGAATCCAAAAAAGTCATCTTGGCGCCGCCAAGCCTGTCCTCACCAATGCCATATTCCAAAAAAGGCAAAGCGCCGGTTGTTCTTACAGAAAAAAATTGCTGTGCAGTACAAAAGTTTATCAATGATGAAAAACAGCAAATAACAAGAAGAATTTTTCTCATGAAATAAAATTTATTCTGCATTTAATTCTTCCCAATACTCTGCTGCCCTTCTTGTATGCGGAATAACAATGGTGCCGCCAACAATATTGGCAACAGCAAATATTTCATACATCTGTTCAGTAGAAATTCCCATTTCATGAGATTTT
>JBKJLG010000072.1:0-2957 GCA_046596995.1 Chitinophagaceae bacterium | reverse complement strand
TTTTTACAGAAAATTTATGGAGAGTGAAGCCGGGCATTATACTTTATTCATCACCCTTGCTGAAACATACATGAGCAAAGAGAAAGTAAGGGCAAGATGGAAAGAATGGCTTGCTTATGAAGCAGAAATAATGAAAACCCTTGAGGTGAGAGGTGACAGAATTCATTAATGACGATTATAAGTAAGGCTTCTTCAACCTGTCAGGTTTGTAAAACCTGACAGGTTAATTTCCTGGGCAGAAGCTTCCTAAATATTTTACCGGACAGGCTTGCATGATTGAAGAATTTTTTATTAAACTTGTACTAAATATATTTTAATAAACAGTTAAAGAATGAGCACTAACAAATTCATGTTTGCTACAGGAATAGAAAACAGCTACCCTACCATTACACTGCCCGATGGAAAAATTAAGCGGATAGATGAAATGGAAAAAACCGGGCATTATAAATACTGGAAAGATGATTTTCGCCTTACAAAAGAAATGGGCATTGATCACCTTCGCTATGGCACACCTTATTTTTCTGTACACACCGGCCCTGGTACATACGACTGGAGTTTTAGTGATTTGGTTTTTAATGAAATGAAAACACTGGATATTATTCCATTGGTAGATCTTTGCCATTTTGGAATACCCGACTGGCTGGGGAATTTTCAAAACCCGGAGTGGCCAAAATATTTTGCAGAATACGCCGAAGCTTTTGCAAGGCGCTACCCTTATTTACAATTTTACACCCCCATAAACGAAATATTTATTGCAGCCATGTTCAGCGGCCAATACGGCTGGTGGAACGAATGTAAAAGTGATGAGCGCTCATTTGTAACAGCATTAAAACATTTATGCCAGGCAAATATTTTAGCATCGCAGGCAATTTTAAAAGTACAGCCTGATGCTTTTTTTATCCAAAGTGAATCATCAGAATATTTTCATGCAGAAGACCCAACCTGCCAGGCACAGTGCGATTTTTTAAATCAAAAAAGATTTCTTTCTCTTGATCTTACTTATGGCCATTCAGTAGATGTAAATACATACAAATATTTAATGGCAAACGGAATGACAGATGAAGAGTACAATTGGTTTCAGCACAATCAAATGAAGAACAAGAGCCGTTGTATAATGGGTAACGACTATTACATAACAAACGAACATATGGTACACCCCAACGGAAGCACAAGCCCTGCGGGAGAAATTTTTGGTTATTACGTTATTACGCATCAATATTTCCGCCGGTATAAAATGCCGGTTATGCATACTGAAACAAATATCACCGAACCCTTTTCTGTCCACTGGTTGCGTAAGCAGTGGGCAAATGTTTATCGGCTAAAACAAGATGGTGTTCCCATTGTTGGCTTTACCTGGTACAGCCTTATTGACCAGGTAGATTGGGACAGCGCCTTACGAAATGATGATGGCATTGTAAACTCACTTGGGCTTTACGATCTTGATAGAAAAATAAGGCAAGTAGGTGTGGAATATAAAAATTTAATTGCCCAATGGCAGGATGTACTTGCCAAAGAAAGCTTTGGTGTACATATTTTTTAAGCCTCTTTAATAAAATACCCATTGGTACTGATTGTTTTATGACGGTGCATATTATAATTTTGATATTATAAAACAGTCGCCTAACTTTAATAACAATTCTTCACGCCAAAAACTTCACTATTATGAAACTCAAATTATTCCTGTCAGTAGCCGCTCTCCTTCTTGTGGCTATTACAGTTGATGCACAATCTTTAAAAAGATGGACATGGGATGATTACAAAATGGAGTTTAGAGCTCCTAATAATTTTACGGTGGACGGGAATACATCAACAAAATTTGATGCCGGAAACGGTCAACTTCACCTTACCATTTATCCGCAGAAAGGAGAAAAAATGGCATACGATGATATGAAAGCTGCCTTGCGTAAATGGGCAAGAGATAATAAAATAGATGGAGAAATAAAATACATGAGCAACCTTAATGGTTATTGGGGTGTATATGTTGATGGCACAGCATCTAACGGTTTATCAACAAGCATTTTACTTTTGGTAGATCCCGATTATCCAACTATCAGTTTTTATGTTTGGCTGCAATATCAAAGCGCCGCTTTTGAAACGGCTGTTGAAATTTTAAAAAGCTTTAAGCCACTTTAATAAAAAATATTTTATTTTGAGAAGAAGACCTGCATGAGAGTGCAGGTTTTTTTATGGGTTAAATAAATATTTTATCCTCAAAAACCAATGCTATCTGCAATGCTTCTTCATTTAAATGGAAAGTTATTTTTTTTCTTCCAAATAAGAGAAAAGCCTTCATTTATCTTTTACAAATATTGTACTGAAGTTTCAGAAAACTGAATAAGCATCATCAATTTGCACCGCCTGCTGCTATTATTGTATTCCCGGAATTACCGGCTAAATTACCCCCGCCAGCAGCTAGAAGTGAACTACCTTCATTTCCTACTAAACCAGAGCCATCCATCCCTATCAGGTTAGTTACAGCCCTTCTGGTTTCTGAAAGTATAGCAGGAGTAACAGAAAAATATTTAACTCCGTTCATGGCAGCTTTGCTCCTTTTTTGCGTTGCGGCAAATTCCAGGTGAGCCCGAAAAAGCCAGATGTACGCCAGCTTTGTTTGGCCTGCCCAATATTTCAACTCATCAACTGAAAGATTTTTTCCATGCAATGCACTTTTGTATGAATCTGTAACTACCTGATCATAAATTGTGGGATATGCATTTAATATCTGCAGATGAACATTCATCATTTCCACATAAGTTTTGGGGAAATTTATGTTAGCGGTATATTCAGCATTTTTAATGCCGCGGCCATAAGCATCTGTAAAGGACATTTTTAAAATCTCGTTCCATACACTACGGTTACTGGCTATATATTCTTTATGCTTTGCAAGTAATTGTGTTATGGATAAATTTCCCTGAGTTTTCCAATAATTTACATCACCACTTGTAGCGGGCTTATTA
>JBKJLG010000253.1:0-3165 GCA_046596995.1 Chitinophagaceae bacterium | reverse complement strand
TTACCGCCTTAAAATTATTGACACCAAAAACAAAATACTGGTGCTGTAACATATACCGTAGAATATTTTGATATGGCTTATGCAGATTTGAATACTAACTCACTTCCCCTTGATCATGTAAGCTCCATTGAACATTGGTTAGTAAGCAGCAATGTTGCCAATTCAGATGATGATGCAAAAATTACTTTATCATGGAGACCGCAAAGTAAAGTGGGCGATGGCAACTCTACGAACGACGCACAGGCACTTTTAGATCTTGTAGTAGCGCATTATTTTGATGATGGATCGGGTACATCTAAATGGCTGGTAGACGGATCAGATTTGACAACTATGCCAAAAAATTCAGGTGCAACAATAAATTATGGAACTGTTACTACTAATCTTTATACCGGTACTTTCTCGCCTTTCACTCTTGGAACTAAAAGCAAATTCAATGCACTGCCTTTAAGACTTATTAATTTTTCTGCGGCAGCAAAAAACAATATAGCGCAACTTACCTGGAAGGTTGCTGAAGAAGTATTGGTTAACCGTTATGTAATACAAAAAAGCATTGATGCCATTCAGTTTTATTCTATTGATTCTGTAACATCCTTACACAAATTAATTGAGTGGAATTATGGAGCAACTGACAGGGAACCCATAAAAGGATGGAATTATTACCGCCTTAAAATTATTGACACCAAAAACAAAATATCTTATAGTGCCATTAAAAAGATATTGATAGAGAAAAGCAGCAGGCTTTTTGTGTTTCCAAACCCGGCAGATAAAGAGATTTACATAACACTGCCTGCGGCAAGCAGCGTATGGCATATAGAAATTGTCAATATTAGCGGAGGGATTGTATATAAAATGCAAACCACTTCTGCCTCAGCCACAATAAATGTACAATCCCTTAGGACGGGAGTATATTTTGTACGCTTCCGAAACCAGTATCAATCAATATCTCACAGATTTATTAAAAAATAGCTTACCTAAACCAACTGCAACAATAAAACCCCTTTTTATAAGGGGTTTTTATAATTTATCAGGCGTGTGCTAATTTTTCTATTTCAGATCTTCTTGCCTCGTTAAGTTGCTTTAAGCCTGCCTGAATAAGCATAAAGGCAATAAACCAGGAAATAAAACCGAGTATTAAAAACTTAACATCTAAAATTAAGGGTAAAGGAATAAGTGAAAAATTAGAGTTCCAGGTAAAGTGCAAAAGCACGCTTGAGGCAAACACACGTAAAAATTTTGGAGAGATGAGCATGCTCCACTCAAATTTATTTTGCCCTTTTACCAGCCACAATGCAGCAGCGGCGTTTGCTGTCCAAATGATGTGCATAAAGGGAGCCAACAATCCTCTTAAAATAATATTATCTATACCGGCATCTGCGCCATACTTTATGGTTTGCTCAAAAGCGTAGCCTGCACTTTCGAAAGCGCCAAAACCGGCACCCACAGCGGCACCCAGCAATAAGCCATTTAGTATCCATTTATGCCGCAACGATTTTCCGAAAATAAGTATTACAATCAGCAGTTTTGCAGGCTCTTCCAGCAAAGCTGCGCCGGCAACACCAAAAGTAGAAGTTACAAACTCAAGATTACGAAAGAAAACAAGTGCAATTAACAGTGATGCAACACCGCCTAAAAATACCAGCGCAATCACCACAAAAATGGAAATATTTCGGTGAGCATTCATCTCCAGAAAAAATACGAGTGTTGCCAGCGGCACAGCAAATGAGCCAACAAACATAAGGTCTGCAAGCAGCTTGGGGTTGCCAAAAGTTCTAAAGCCAATGAGCAATAAAAAAGATACAATTAGTGCAACAGCGAGCAGGCGTGAGAACAGCCATGGTCTTGCCCATTCAGTTTCTATCTCAGTTAAGGCAGGGGTATTTTTGGTGGTGCCTGTAACCAGTTGCTCTTCCATATCAGCAAAAGAGTGTTTTTTAAAAACATAAGAAAAAATATGCTTTAATTTAAAATCCTTAAGCTCATCTAACCCGATAATAGAACTGAAATGCCCCTGAATACTTTTTTTAGCAATAGGCGAAAATGTACCGGAGGTTTCTGCTGCTGGAATAACGGAGCGCCAGATTGAATTGCCAATTCGCAAAAGATCATTAGGCTGTACATTGCCCAGCGATACCAGGTTACCATTTAATTTTACAGGCGCATTGCAGCCTGAGGCATCAAAATGCATGATGCCATTGTTGTTGGTAAAAATAATTTCTCCTTCATGGTGTTTTAATTCATGAATTTCACGGCTGTTTTTACCACCGCAATTATTTATGGCTATGCTTATGCCATTGTCTAACTCAATTTTTGTATGATCATCTTTGCCATCAATACATTCCAGTAAAAGGGTAAAATCTTGCGAAGCAGACATATTAGTTAAGTTTTGGTTGGTGAATTGTGCTCAATTTAAAAAAATAAAATCAAGATAAATTATGGAACCCATAATTTTTTTAGCAAACGAATATTTGAGATATGGAATATTAGTGGTGGGTGCATCTCATAAAAAATCTTAATCATGAAACAGGTAAAAATTTATTCAGCAGTATTTATGCTTCTGTTTTCTACAGCATCAATGGCACAAAGTAAGGATGCGCCACCACCACCGCCTGATGTAGTTGCTCCGCCAACACCGGAAATTAAGGGATACCCATGGACACGAGACGGAGAAAATGTTTGGGTAGTAAAGACTCCAAAAAAAGTAATTGTCCCCATACCGGCAATTCCACCTCCTCCTCCACCGCCACCTGCACCACCAGCCCATGCTGACAAAGACTAAAACGAAAAAGCCCTCCGAACTAAAATCGGAGGGCTTTAAATAATTTGTAAAAGAAATTTTTATACTGCGAAACTTTCGCCGCAACCGCAACTGCGGCTGGCATTGGGGTTGCTAAAGTAAAACCCTTTACCATTTAAACCATCACTAAAATCCAATGTTGTATTTACGAGGTATAAAAAACTTTTTAAATCTGTAACCACTTTTACGCCGTTATCATCAAACTCCTGATCCATAGGTTTTTTCTCATTATCAAAATCCATCTTATAACTTAATCCTGAACAGCCACCACCAACAACACTTACCCGCAAAAAATAATCCTCTCCGGGAATTTTTGCTTCCTGCATTAAATTAGAAACTTTTTGTTTTGCTTTATCGCTTACGTAAATCAT
>JBKJLG010000148.1:0-10216 GCA_046596995.1 Chitinophagaceae bacterium | reverse complement strand
CGACTTCAATGAGAAGCTTAAAATACAGCTTCTTCGTGACGAATCAGTACTTCGTCACATGTTTACTGCACTCGATAAATACGCCGTCGAGTACAATAATAAAAAGAAAAGTGG
Organism: Chitinophagaceae bacterium; assembly: GCA_046596995.1. Taxonomy (GTDB): domain Bacteria; phylum Bacteroidota; class Bacteroidia; order Chitinophagales; family Chitinophagaceae; genus Ginsengibacter. Next base: position 10,102 of record JBKJLG010000148.1, on the reverse strand, counting down.
TGTTCATTCAAAACAAGAAAAAGCGGAGGCATAAATTATGGCAAAACCAAACGAGATAAAATATCTTACAGCAATTAAAGCTGAAAAGCGCCCCAAAAAATACTGCCGCTTTAAAAAAATGGGCATCCGTTATATTGATTATAAGGATGGTGATTTTTTAAAAAAATTTTTGAATGAGCAGGGTAAATTATTGCCTCGCCGTCTTACCGGAAACTCCTTGAAGTTTCAACGTAAGGTAGGTGATGCAGTTAAAAAAGCCCGCCAAATGGCAATATTGCCTTACGTAACTGATCTTTTAAAATAAGACCACCTCATCCCCTGCCCTTCTCCACAAGTGTAGAAGGGAGAAAGAAGAGACAAAAAAATATTTTATGCAGGTAATATTAATACAAGATGTAAATAATTTAGGCGGCGCTAACGAAATGGTTAATGTAAAAAACGGCTATGCCCGTAATTTTCTGATACCTTCTAAATTAGCTATAGAAGCCAGCCCATCTAACCGCAAACAGTTAGAGGAAAAACAAAAACAACTTGCCAAAAAAGAAGAGAAGCTGTTGGCAGAACTTAACCAGGTTATTAGTGTTTTACAATCGTCCCCTGTAAAGGTGGGTGCAAAAACAGGTACCAGCGGTAAAATCTTTGGCAGCGTAACCTCAGTTCAAATTGCACGGGCTATAAGAGAACAAAAAGGTTATGAAATTGACAGGCGCCGTATAACGATAATTGATGAAGTAAAAGAATTAGGCAGCTATAAAGCCAAAATTGATTTTGGCAAAGGACAGGAAATTGAACTTGATTTTGAAGTTTCAGGTGAGTAAATATTTGTTTATCAGTTTGAAACCCTTCTACTTAAAGAAGGGTTTTTTTATGGCATTGGTATTGAGAGAATTTTTAATAAGATAAGTATAAAAATCTTTTTTATAGTAATTGAGATAATTGTACATATCTTTAAGTTTGATTAATGGATTTAGTTTGTTTCTTTTTGGCTGACGTTTCTTTAATAATCCTCAGTTCATTGTACCGGCTAATTCATTAATGTTTTATTTAATTTAAAAAAAGTTTTACAATGAACATTTACGTAGGAAATCTCAGTTGGCAAATGACCGATGACGATTTAAGCAACTTATTTACAGAACATGGTACTGTTACAAGTGCAAAAATTCTTAAAGAAAAAAACACAGGCAGAAGCAAAGGCTTCGGTTTTGTTGAAATGGAAGACGATGAAGCAGCGAAAGCAGCCATTGCAGCATTAAACGAAACAGAAGTTCAAGGTCGCAAATTAATCGTGAACGAATCACAACCTCGTCCTGAAGGCGGCGGTGGCGGCTACAAGAAGAGTGGTGGCGGTGGCTACGGCGGCGGAAGAAGCGGCGGTGGTGGCGGCTACGGCGGTGGCGGTGGTAGAAGCAGCGGCGGCGGTTACGGAAGTGGCGGCGGCGGTGGCTACAAAAAGAGCGGCGGTAGCGGTGGCTACGGCGGCGGTAGTGGTGGTGGAAGAAGCGGCGGCGGCGGCGGTTACAATAAAGATTATTAATAGTTTTTATAACCACAATATTTTAAAATCCTTTCTTGAAAAAGAAAGGATTTTTTTTGTTTGTCTTGAACCATGATTTGGGTGGATTAAAAAGATTATTATGAAAAGAAAAAATATTAATCTATTTAATCATTAAATCTACCCAATACTTGTCCCGAGCTAATTCGGGATCGTAGTTCAGACATTTTCTCACCAAATTATAGTTCAGAACTTATCTTTGCAAAAAAAATAAATTAGATGGCTGAAAAAATTAAAGTAGCTAACCCGGTTGTGGAATTAGATGGTGATGAAATGACAAGGATCATCTGGAAATTTATAAAAGAAAAATTAATACTCCCTTATCTTGAGGTTGATATAAAATATTATGATCTTGGTATTGAATACCGCGATGAAACCAAAGACCAGGTAACAGTTGATGCTGCTAACGCAATTAAACAATATGGTGTGGGTATAAAATGTGCCACTATTACGCCTGATGAAGCAAGAGTAAAAGAATTCAATCTTACCCAAATGTGGAAAAGCCCTAACGGCACCATCCGTAATATTTTGGACGGCACTGTTTTTCGTGAGCCAATAGTAATGCAAAATGTACCGAGGTTAGTAACCAACTGGACAGCGCCTATAATTGTAGGAAGACATGCTTTCGGCGATCAATACAAGGCCACAGATACAGTAATAAAGGGCAAAGGCAAATTAACCATGACTTTTACACCCGAAGATGGAGGAGATCCGCAGGTGTTTGAAGTGTATAATTTTAAAGGCGATGGGGTTGCATTAAGTATGTACAATACTGATGAAAGTATTATGGGTTTTGCAAGGAGTTGCTTTAACATGGCTTTAAGCAAAAAATGGCCGCTCTATCTTTCAACAAAAAATACGATTCTTAAAAAATACGATGGCCGCTTTAAAGATATTTTTGAAGATATTTTTGAAAAAGAATTTAAAAAAGCATTTGATGCAGCAGGCATAGTTTACGAGCATCGCCTTATTGATGATATGGTAGCAAGCGCATTAAAATGGCATGGTAATTTTGTTTGGGCGTGTAAAAATTATGACGGTGATGTACAAAGCGATACGGTTGCTCAGGGTTTTGGTTCTCTAGGTTTAATGACATCAGTTTTGGTAACACCGGACGGAAAAACAATGGAGGCAGAAGCGGCACATGGTACAGTAACACGCCATTACAGAGAACATCAGGCGGGCAAGCCAACTTCTACAAACCCCATTGCATCAATTTTTGCATGGACACGAGGACTTGCTTTTAGAGGAAAACTTGATGACAACCAGGCTTTAATTGATTTTTGCAACGCCTTGGAAAAAGTATGTATTGAAACTGTTGAAAGTGGTAAAATGACAAAAGATCTTGCAGTAACAATTCATGGAAATAAAGTTACACATGGCACACATTTTTTATACACTGAAGAATTTTTAGAAGCTATTGATGAAAATTTAAAAAAGAAATTAAATAATTAAGTCTGCTCTTTATAAATTGGGATTCTTAATATAAGAACTTCATAATAGCATTATCTACCGCAGGGTAGACTATTGATCCAAATAGTTAAACGTAAGCAAACAAGATTTACTTTTACAATAACTCTTTAAGTAACTTAGTATATATGTCGAAAATTTTAGTAGTAGACGATGATCTTGACATTTTAGTGGTGATGGAAATTTTACTAACCATGAAAGGATTTGAAGTAGAGGTTACTGCAAAATGGGAAAATACTTTTGAGAAGATAGAAACTTTTAAGCCAGATCTCATTTTACTTGATGTTCTTATTTCCGGTAACGACGGAAGAACTATTTGCAAGCAATTAAAAACCCAGCCGGAAACAAAAGAAATTCCGATAATTATGTTTTCTGCTCACCCAAGCGCTGCCGCTACCATAGCTGATTACGGTGCCAACGATTTTATTGCGAAACCCTTTGATGTAAATGATCTACTTACAAAAGTAAATCATCAGTTAGCGCTAAAATCCAACCCACCACCTGCTGCATAAAAAAAACGACCACCAATGGGTAGCCGTCTTTTACATTTATAGTTTTCTTAATCTTTGTTGCTGTTACTACGCATTAATGCAACCAGCAATAATAAAAATACAGCACCGCCAACTATCCAAACCCATGGCTGTGCATACCAATTACCACCTTTATCTGTGGTAATGTTTACATCTACTTTTTTGTCTTGTGCAAATGCCATTACCTGAACCAAAAGCAGCAAAATAAATGCTGAAATGCTTTTTTGAATTGCCTTAATACTTTTCATAAAATGTTTTGTTTAATAGTTAATAAATTGATCGCTTTAAATTAAACTTAAATATAAAAGAAATAATATTAAAAGCAAACCAAATATAAATCAGGATTATTCAACAACCGGGCCAACCTAAAAATTGTAATGAATTATTAAAGCGTGCTTATCTTTGGCGAATGTTAGCAGTAAGTAATCGGGGTAAATTAATGCCTCCCTCACCTATTAGAAAATTGGTACCTTATGCAGAAGCTGCCAAAAAAAGAGGCATTAAAGTTTATCACTTAAACATTGGGCAGCCTGATATTGAAACACCACCACAAATTTTAGATGCCGTAAAAAATGCGGATTTTAAAGTGCTGGAATACAGCCACAGCGCAGGTAATGAGAGTTACAGAAAAAAGCTTACCGGCTATTACAAAAATGCAGGTATTGATGTAGATTTTAATGAAATAATAATTACCACCGGCGGCAGCGAGGCAATTTTATTTGGTTTTATGAGTTGCCTGGATGCAGGCGATGAAGTAATAATACCTGAACCTTTTTACGCTAACTATAATGGCTTTGCTGTAGCTGCAGATGTAAAAGTGAAGTCTATAACATCCGCAATTGAAACAGGTTTTGCATTACCACCTATTGATGAATTTGAAAAAGTTATTACAGCAAAAACAAAGGCAATCGTTATCTGCAACCCAAACAACCCAACAGGATATTTATATAGTAAAGAGGAAATGGAAATTCTAAAAAAAATAATTATAAAGCACAATTTATTTTTATTTGCCGACGAAGCATACCGTGAATTTTGTTACGAAGGGGAACATTGCAGTGCAATGCATTTATCCGGAGTGGAAGATCATGTAATTTTAATGGACACTATAAGCAAAAGATATAGTGCCTGCGGTGCAAGGATCGGTGCGCTGGTTACAAAAAATAAAGAAGTATTACAATCGGTTATGAAATTTGCCCAGGCAAGATTAAGCCCACCGGGATTAGCGCAAATTTTAGGGGAAGCTGCTGTTGACTTACCGGCAAATTATTTTGAAAAAACCAAAGCAGAATATAAATTAAGGCGGGATACAATTGTAAAAAGATTGAATGCAATTCCGGGTGTTTTTTGCCCAAATCCCGGTGGTGCATTTTATGCAATGGCAAGTTTGCCAGTTGATAATGCTGATGTTTTTTGCCAATGGCTTTTAGAAAGTTTTTCTCATAATAATAAAACAGTGATGCTTGCACCTGCAAGTGGCTTTTATGGTACCCCCGGGCTTGGCACAAATGAAGTAAGGTTGGCCTATGTTTTAAATGTAAAGGCAATTAATGAAGCAATGGATTGTTTAGAGAAAGCCCTAGAACAATATCCGGGAAAAATCGAGCAATAAATTTTATAAGCTAAATATGGTTGGGGAACATTACGCAATGCATTATCTTTGCAGACCAAAAATGGCGTGGTAGCTCAGCTGGTTAGAGCATCGGATTCATAACCCGAAGGTCGGCAGTTCAAGTCTGCTTCACGCTACTAAATTCTAAAATCCTCTTGCAAGAGGATTTTTTTATGATATATACAGTTTACATATTATATTCTGATCCTCATAAAACCATTTATATCGGCTATACATCTAACCTTATAGAAAGAATGAAATCGCATAATTTTTTAAGTGACAAAGATTGGACAAGAAAATATAGACCATGGAAAGCAGTTTATTGTGAATATTTTTTATCGAAACAAGAAGCCCTAAAAAGAGAAAAAATATTAAAGAGTGGAAAGGGAAGAGAGTGGATTTGGTGTGAATAAATAATCAAAAATCTCTAAAGGATTCATATCCCCCAACTCGTACGAAAGTTGTAGTCTGATGCACGCTACCTAAGATTAAATTTTGATAATCAAGAGTTTAGAGATTTTTTCATTTCTTCAAAGGACTATAATTCAATAAAAAATCCAAGGTATTGCTATCTTCGTATATTATTAAGATTCTTGTGAAAATCTTCTTCAAGATATCTTCGATTTTAAAAGTAAATTTTCTCATAAGCAGTTAGTTTTGGTTAACGGACCTTGTTTCTACAGGGTCCCTTTTTATTTCGCGATGTATGCAGAATAACCGTTATTGAATTTGAAACAGGAGCTATGCAACCGATTTTTTTAGTCGAACATCCTACTAAAAGGAAAATATGCCACCATAACACAGTTAATTCGGAAGAAAAAACCATTAAATAACTGTACCTTATTTTTGCAATAAAAAGATATGCAGATGATATTAGTATTACACAACATTATGCGCTGGGCGGTTTTACTTTTTGGACTTTGGACAGTTTTCAATGCTATTTCAGGGGTAGTAAGTAAAAGAAATTATACGTCCGGCGACAGCCGAAGTAATTTTTTATTTATGCTTAGTTGCGATATTCAATTGCTCATTGGCCTTATATTATATTTTACCAATACCTGGTTCGACAAGCTAAAAGACCTTGGTAATAACATGAAAGATGCCAACAGCCGCTTTTTTACCATGGAACATTCGCTGCTAATGTTGATCGCATTAATACTGGTTCATGTGGGCCGGGTTTCAGTAAAAAAAGCCCCAACCCCAGCGGCAAAACACAAACGCACTTTACTATTTTTCGGCATAGCTATGCTTTTAATTTTAGCTGCTATACCCTGGCCTTTTAGAGAAGCCATTGCAAGACCATTACTAAGAATGTTTAATTAATTTACGAATTAGCGTTTAGCATTATGACTGAAAATGAAAAACCAATTATCCTTATTACGAATGATGATGGTATTACCGCACCGGGCATACGCAACCTTGTGGAAGCTGTAAAAGGTTTGGGACAAATTATTGTTGTTGCGCCTGATAAACCACAAAGCGGTATGGGTCATGCAATTACTATCGGTGTTCCTTTGCGGCTTTATAAAGTAGAAGATATGTTTGATGGTGAGGAAGCCTGGCATTGCAGCGGAACACCTGTTGATTGCGTAAAGCTTGCAGTAGATAAATTATTAGACCGCAAGCCCGATATTTGTCTTAGTGGAATTAATCATGGAGCCAACCATTCAATAAATGTTATTTACAGTGGCACCATGAGTGCCGCTATGGAAGCCAGTATCGAAAGTATTCCGAGTATAGGTTTTTCCTTACTTGATTATAAAATGGAAGCAGATTTTAGTGCAGCAAAATTTTATGTACGTAAAATTGTGGCGAGTCTCTTAAAGACCAAGATGGATAAGCATCTGCTGCTTAACGTAAATTTTCCTATTGTGCCACTGGAAGAAATAAAAGGCATAAAAATATGCAAGCAGGCATATGCAAAATACGATGAAGATTTTGATGAGCGCCTTGATCCCCATGGCAAAAAATATTACTGGCTAACCGGAGAGTTTGTAAATTTTGACAAAGGAAATGATACAGACGTTTGGGCATTGCAAAATAATTATGTAAGCGTTGTTCCTGTGCAATTCGATCTTACTAATTATGAATTAAAAAAACAGCTTGAAAAAAACTGGGACATAAATGATATTTAAAAAAGACAATTTTATATTTGGGCTGGCATTGGGTTTTGTGGCGCCATTTTTTGGCTTTCTTATTTATAAATTTATAAAATACCGGGCTTTTACCCTAACAGAAATGTTTCAATGGCTTAAACTTAATCCTAATTTAATTACCGCATTCATCAGTGTATCCTTGTTGGCAAACGCAATCCTTTTCACTATTTACATAAATGGTCATCGTGATAAAACAGCTAAAGGGATTTTTGTGGTTACAATTATTTATGCAGTGGTTGCAATGCTTTTTAAATATTTATAAAAAAGATTTTTTAGCCGGCTCTCAATCTTTGGTCATCATCGTTGTGTCACTCACTTGTACGACATACCTTATGGCATCCTAATTTGTCATTCTGAGCGATAGCTAAGAATCTGATTACAAATTTTTTAATCTTAAATTAGATGCTTCGTTCCTCAGCATAACAAGGCAGAATTAATGAAATACTATATCATAGCAGGCGAAGCATCAGGAGATCTTCATGGCAGCAATCTTATAAAAGAATTAAAGAAGCTTGATTCGGCTGCAGACTTTAGAGTTTGGGGCGGAGATGAAATGCAATCTGCCGGATCTACGGTGGTAAAGCATTACAGAGATTTGGCATTTATGGGTTTTGTTGAAGTGATAAAAAATCTGCCCACTATTTTTAAAAATCTAAAATATTGCAAGCAGGATATTTTACAATACAATCCTGATGTACTCATCTTAATTGATTACCCTGGTTTTAATTTACGCATTGCTAGATGGGCTAAACAAAGTGGGCTAAAAGTAATTTATTATATTTCTCCGCAGGTTTGGGCCTGGAAGGAAAACCGTGTTAAGGACATAAAAAAGTATGTAGATAAAATGCTTGTCATCTTACCTTTTGAAAAAGCATTTTATAAAAAATGGAATTACGAAGTTGAGTATGTTGGGCATCCATTGGTAAATGTTATTGGAGCGTACCAGGCAACTACAAACTACAAACTGCAAACTACAAACCTTATTGCACTTTTACCTGGTAGCCGCAAACAGGAAATACAAAAAAAACTGCCCGTTATGCTTCAGGCAGCTCAAAGTTTTCCTGATCATCATTTTGTAGTTGCAAAAGCGCCTGGGATTGATGAAGATTTCTATCAGGCATTTTTATCGCCCCATAAAAATGTAAGCTCAGTAATAAACCAAACGTATTCGCTATTGGCAAATGCAAAAGCTGCGCTGGTAACCTCTGGCACTGCAACTTTAGAAACTGCATTGTTCGGCGTGCCGCAAATAGTTTGTTATAAAGGCAGCAATATTTCTTATCAAATTGCTAAGCTGCTTATCAAATTAAAATACATAAGCCTGGTAAATCTTATCATGAATAAAGAGGTTGTGAAAGAACTTATACAGGATGAATTTACAGTTGATAATCTTACTAAAGAATTAAAGAAATTGCTTACTGATAATGAAAAACAGCAACAGATAAAAAACGATTACAGTGAATTAAAAGACTTGTTAAGTGCAGGAGGAAACGCATCAGAAAATGCTGCAAGAATTATTTTCGATACAATAAATGCGGAACTTTACTCCAAATGAGTAAGACACTTTAACTGCGCAATATTTTAATAATAATAATTACAAGTGCAACTAAAAATAATAAAATAGAAAGCCGGTTTATGCCGTGCATATACCCAACCCATTTTGTATGCGGACGATCAGGATCTTTCTTTTTTAAATATAAATATTCTGCTATTTGCTGCCACACTCCCATATTAAAAGCTTTATTGTAACCTTAACTCAATGGTAAAACCAATGAAAATTATTTCACGTAAATTACTGATATAAAAAAATAAAAATGAAAATTATTTTAACTGCACTCATTTGTTTGCTAATTACAGGGTATGGATGTGCGCAAAAAAAGAAAAACAAACAACCCAACTTTGCAGTTATAAAAACGGAGGCTGAATGGAAAAAGCAATTGACAGCTGAGCAATACAAGGTTGCCCGCCAGTCCGGCACCGAAAGATCTTTTACAGGAAAATATTGGGACAATCATGAAAAAGGAACTTATACTTGCATTGGTTGCGGACAAGAATTATTTGCCTCTGATACCAAGTTTGAAAGCGGTACAGGTTGGCCAAGTTTTTATCAACCAATAAAAAAACAATACGTTTTAGAAAAAACAGATAAAACTTTGGGAATGGCTAGAACTGAAGCGTTGTGTAGCCGTTGTGGATCACATTTGGGGCATGTATTTGATGATGGCCCTAAACCAACCGGGCTGCGGTATTGCATGAACTCTGCATCATTAAATTTTGTAAAAGCCAAATAATATATTATTTGATTGAATTATAAATGATCCAGTATATCTTTTATGCTGGATCTTTTTTTATAATCAACCTCAAAAAATCTATAAACTATTTTTCCTTTTTTATTTATTACATAAACAGCAGGTACTGGCAGGTTCGCACCATTGTTTCCATTTACTTTTAAAAAGTCAATTCCATATCCTTTATACTTCTCAACTGTTTTATCATCTACCTGAAAAGCTACTTTATAGTCCTTCATTATTTTTAAACCTTCATCAGATAAAACAGAATAGGAAGCCTTTGTTTTCTTAATTGTTTTGGAAACGCTCTCCGGTATCTCAGGCGTGATTGCCAATACAGTGGCGCCTTTATTCTTTATAAAAGATATGGAATCTTCCAATTGTTTTAATTGTTTGTTGCAGTAAGGGCACCATTCTCCGCGATAAAAAACCAAAACAACACTTCCCTTTTTTAAAAGCTTTTTTAAATTGATCAATTTCCCATTCTGGTCAGGTGC
>JBKJLG010000188.1:0-3495 GCA_046596995.1 Chitinophagaceae bacterium | reverse complement strand
TCACTTTCAAAATCACCACCGATTTTATGCATGAGGCTTGATATGGGGCCTTCCATGTGCTCCTGGGGATCTGTGGTGTGCAACGTTTCAGGATCGGGTTTTACCGCCGCATCCTTATTACTTTCTTGTTCTTTTTTTTTATCCTCCTGTTTGTCTGTCATAAAAGAAATTTTTTAACCAATAGTAAATAACAAATATACTGCTATCATACTATCGGCACTATAAAGGTATAAATTTAACAATGTTGTGCCTATATAGTTATAAAATACCTTAATCAGGGTATTATGTCATTCAATATTTTAATTCATATTTGTTATTCACAACCAAAAAAAGAATTTTATGAAAATTAAAAAAATTGTTGCGCTGATTATGTTTTTATGTTCGGCGCAATTAGCAAAAGCACAATTTGTAGACTTGAAAGGAATTACGATACAAGCTACATCAAAAATGTTTGTGGAAAACAATGAAGCAAAAAGTGAAAAATTAGATCAGCTATTTAATGTATCATTTAAGGACTACATTCTTGTACATACTATTTATACTGACGGAGTAGTTGAGCAGTCACAGGTTTATCAGCTTAGTGCAATAGATGCCTTTGTTGATAGAGATGGTGTAACTATTTTTAAATTTAATGCTCTCTCCGGCCTTTCGGGTAATACATACAAGTACCTTGCAAAAATGGGTAAAGATGGTATTTTAGAGTCTTTTTTACTGGAAGACCCAACCGGATACAAAACAAGTTACAGAGGCGGTATTACAACCTTAAAAACTTTTAAGCAACAATAAGCAGCGATATTTTACGTAGGCCTGAGTTTAGTTCGGGGATTAATGAAATATTCTTGTACCTTTTATAGGTGTGCAATGCTCAGAAAGTATTTCAACTTTGTTATCTTTTTTTATTAATACAATGCTGCAACGCTGATCTTCATTAAAAGGGATGCCACGGTAAACACCCTTGCCTTTCCAACGGGTACTTACAATTGCGGTAGTTCCGTAAAGTGTTATTTCCAATTCTGAGCGGCTCATATCCTGTAGGCTGTAATCCCTTTCGCCGGCAGTAGCTACAACACTATCTCTGCTAAATGTACCACCGCTTTGTGTAAAATAAATATACGCAGGAGAGAGAACTGAGTCAACCGCTTTAAGATTTTTATTTTCCCAGCCATTATCAAATTTATTGATTGATGCAATTACTTCTTCTTGGGTAATTGTCTGTTCGTTACACGATGCAATTGCTATAATTAAGATTAATAAACCAATAATTTTTTTCATAATACATTTTTAAAATTTTGTTTTCCCTGATGTTGTATAGCAAATGCTATCAGATCATCTAAAGGTATTCCGCATCTGCTTGCAGCATCATTAAGATCATCACGGGAAACCCCTGCTGCAAATGCTTTATCTTTTAATCGCTTATTTATACCTTTTATGTCCATGCCTTCATAACCACTAGGGCGCATTAATGAATAAGCATGTATAAAGCCGCTTAACTCATCAAAGGCATACAGCATTTTATCCATCTGGGTTTCAGGGTCAACGCCAAAATGTGCAGGCCCGTGCGATGCAATTGCCCTGATAATTTCCGGATTAACATTTCTCATTTCAAGTTCTTCTATTATTTTTTTGCAGTGTTGTTCCGGCCATTGATCCCAGTCTGCATCGTGTAATAAGCCTGCCATTTCCCATTTCCACTGTTCATCTTCATTAAGATTTTCTTTTTCTGCTGCCCAGCTTTTCATTAAATGTGCAACCTGTTTCATGTGCAGTTTTAAACGATCGTTTAAAACCCATTCATTTAATAAATTCTCTGCTTCATCTCTAGATAAAACTTTACCGGTATTAGTCACATCCCCGAAGGATGTTCGATTCAATTGTAAACTCATAGTAAGAAAATATTTATGCTCTTTTTGTTTCTTTCAACAAGCCATTCCAAACTTTTTTACCCTGTAATCTTTTTACCAGATACATGATACCAACAAAAATAAAAAACAAAGGTCCGGTAAAGCCAAACAGAGCAACGAATTTTGTTCCGAAAAATTTATCCATTGGTCTTCTTAATCTTTCTGAAATTAAATACATGCTTGGTACCATTACAAGGGTTAAAAAGAAAGCGAATATTAAACCGAAAATAATCGTCCAGCTTAATGGACCCCAAAACACAACACTATCTCCGCCAAAGAAAATATGTGGATTTAATTTTTGAAAAAAAGATACAAAATTAATATTGAAACCCACTGCCAGCGGCAACAATCCTAAAATGGTTGCGACTGCTGTAAGCATCACAGGTATTATGCGTATTCGTCCGGCTTTTATTGCAGCTTCTCTCGTACGTTCTCCCCTGCCTCTTAATTCATCAGTAAATTCTATCAGCAAAATTCCGTTTTTAATTACAATACCGGCAAGCCCGATAATGCCAACACCCAACATAATTGTTGCAATCGTCATCCCCGTAAAAGCATAGCCTAATAACACGCCAATTACCGAAAAGAAAATTTCTGTAAGTACAATAAATGGCTTACTAAGAGAATTAAACTGCAGTACAAGAATTAAAAAGATAAGGCCCAATGCTATCACCAGCGCCATACCTAAAAATGATTGCGTTTCTTTTTCCTGCTCACCCTGCCCCGTTTGTTTAATGGTTACATCGGCAGGTATTTTTGTTTTTGATTTGAAGTCTTCGATTTTTAATGCAAGCTCTTCATTTACTTTACCCGTCATAGAGGGATCTAAAACATTTGACTGCAATTGTATGGTACGCTTAACATTTTTACGGGCAATAGCTCCGGAAGTATTTGTGTAATCTACCGTTGCAACAGAACTTATAGGCACAGATTTTATCAGCATCGTATTCATATCCATAAAAGTGATACGCATGTTCATCAGATCAGTTATGCTTTTGCGTTGCAGGTCAGATGATCGCAATTGAATTTTATATTCATCTTCCCCATCTTTTAATTTGCTTACTTCTTTTCCAAATACAGCTGTTCTTATTTCCATACCAATTTGCCCGGTGCTTAGGCCTTCCATCATGGCTCTTTCCCGGTTTATATTCACCGTTATTTCAGGACTGTTCAGATCCACATCTAGTTTTAAATTTTCAATTCCATATACCTGGTTGGTATCAAGGTAATTTTGCAGATCACTGGCAACCTTTGCAATTGCATCAAACTGGTCTCCAATCACTTCTATATTTACAGGCGGATCAGTTGGTGGTCCGCCGTCTTCCTGTGCTACCTCAATACTGGCGCCTGGTATGCCTTTCATGGCTTCTCTAACTTCATTTAAATAGGGTAGCGTATGTTTGCCATCTCTCTTTTCGTATTCAACAAAAGAAATTTGTATTCTCCCTAAATTTGATTGGATACTCCTGTTATTACTTCGTGGATTATTAGCGCTGTTGGCAACATTGGCAATTACACTTTCTACAATACTTCCTTCAATTCCGGGCTTTTCATTTCCTAAAACCTTGTACACACGGCTTTCTAAAACATGCGT
>JBKJLG010000068.1:0-4831 GCA_046596995.1 Chitinophagaceae bacterium | reverse complement strand
CTGAATTATCTCTTATACCGGCGGTGTCAATTAACCGGAATAGTATTCCATTTATATTAATAATTTCTTCTACTGTATCTCTGGTAGTGCCGGCAATCTCACTAACAATCACCCTGTTTTCATTAAGCAATGTATTTAGCAAGGTAGATTTGCCTGCATTGGGTTTGCCTACAATTGCTACGCTAACACCGTTTTTTATCACATTACCTAACCGGAAGGAATGTAAAAGTTTATCAGAAGAAACTAATAATTCATCAATCAACGCTGTAAACTTTGTACGGTCTGCAAACTCAACATCTTCTTCACTAAAATCAAGCTCCAGTTCTATCAAAGAGGAAAATTGTATTAACTGCTGGCGCAGGGAAGAAAGAACATGGGTAAAGCCACCACGAATATTGTGCAGTGCAGCTTTTTGCGAAGCCTCCGTATTGCTTGCAATAATATCTGCAACTGCTTCGGCTTGTGTCAGATCGAGTTTGCCATTTAAAAAAGCCCGCTGTGTAAACTCGCCGGGCTTTGCCAGCCTTGCACCATTTGCAACCACGGCATTTATAATTTGCTGCTGAATAAATGCAGAGCCGTGGCAGCTTATTTCTATAATATCTTCCCCGGTGTATGACTTTGGATTTTTATAAATGGATATTACAACTTCATCTAATATTTTATCATTAATATCATTTTTTAAAATACCAACATGCAATGTGTGAGATGCCTGCTCTGATAAATTTTTTGAAGGAAATAATTTGTTTGCAATTTCAATGGCTTTATTACCGCTTAACCGTATTACACCTAAGGCACCTATACCCAGCGGTGTTGCCAGGGCAACTATCGTATCATCCCAGCCCGTAAACTTGCTTAACATACTGCAAAGATAACTTTAGCATACATCAATAAAAAAAGCCGCTATACTTTATAACGGCTAATAAATATTCTTTTAAAAAGATTACTGATCCTGTATGGTAAATGTAACAGGCTGCTCACGGTAAGCATTTACAAAACGTCCGTTTTGCTGTGCTGGCGTCCATCTTGGACCTTTTCGAATTGCATTTACTGCAATTTCAGCAAGCTTGGAGCTTTTCATGTTTAAGGCTTCCACATCACTTACACTTCCGTCTTTAGATACAATAAATCTAATTCTTACTGTACCAGATTCACCGGCATCCGTTAATTCATCTATATGAGATTCAATTTCTTTTTTTACATAAGCCCCCCAGCTACCTTTAAAAGAGGCTTCAATTTCTACTTTAGTAAATACTTTATCCTCATCTTCCTGCACCTTGGGCACTTCTACAATGGTTGTACCCTTATCTTCCACAGGGGGTGCAACAATACCCACATCTTTTGTTCCTTCTACAGTTTTTATATCAACCTTGGCCTCTTCAAGTTTTTCATTTTCCACCGGTGGCTTAATTACTTCCTCATCTTTTACAATTTTAGGAGGTGTATATTGTACTGTTGAAATGGGTGGAGGTGGCGGTAATTTTGGTGGAGGAGGCGGAGGTGGTGGCGGTTTTTCATCTGCCTTCACTTCTTCAAGTGCAAGATCTTTTACCACCAGTTCCTTATTCTTATCATCGCCTTCTATGTTTTTAGCAACTACAGAACTTACAAAAAGAATAAGAAAAACTGAAGCCATAATTACAAGGGCTAAGGTTATTCTTTTGTTGTAGGTTTTACGAAGCTCATAAGCTCCATACTCTTTATTTCTACCTTCAAAAAGTATATCAAGAATATCGGCGGTCAAAATTTTGTTTGTTTCCATTTTTACTGCTTTTTTATAAGATACATTCAATAAAATATTCCATAAATTATTTTATACCGCCTGCCTGCTCGGTTAACTGAATCAATTTGTATTCATCAGCAGTGGGGTCAATCATTGCGTATCTTTTCACTTCATTAATTGTCATTTCATCCAGCATATCCACCGCATTTTTATAGGTGGCATCTTTATCAGGCTTTATGGTTACAAAAAAATCATCAGCAGGAGTGTTCTTTTTTTTATCAAGAATAATACTTCTGATATCTTTATAACCGGTAGTTTGTAATTTGGTAGGGTCGTTGCCAAAATAATAATACACTACATCGCCTTTACCCATCATAATGGTTAATGCACCAGATTCTTTTACCAAATTTAATTGCTCTTGTTTATCGGTGTCTTTAGGCATAGCCAGCGTTAAAGCCGTAGGCTGTGCCATGGTAGTGGTAAAAATAAAAAAGGTAATGAGGAGAAATCCCAGATCTACCATGGGGGTAAGATCAACCCTGGTAGAAAGTTTTTTCCCTTTTTTTACACCTGGCCCTTTTTTATGCCCACCGCCGCCTTTCACTTCCATTTCTGCCATTGTAGTAAGATTTAAGTTTTAAAATTTTTATACAATATTATTCTGCTGGTGCATCTCCACCAGATAAATTCTTTTTTTCCAGCTCGCTGCCTGCAGGCACCCCTTCAGGATTTGTGATAAGCTGGTATTTAAAAATTTCGTTCTTTTTAAAAGCATTTATCACATCTCTGAATGCTACATACTTGGAATTGTTATCGCCTTTAATAAGAAAATTGATTTTTCTTCCCTTATAAACATTAACGGCTGCATTTATCCATGCCTGTAACTCGTTGTTGCTGCTGTCTGCAGGTATTCCTGTTAATTTTGTTTTAGCAAGATCTTCAGGCTTTAACCGGGTAAACTGATTTAACTGGCTTAAAGGCGTGCCTACAAAGGTAGAAGCTTTGAAATACTTCTTATCTTCTGCAGTTAAATTAAGTCCTTTTGCGGTTGATATCTGATCGATAACATCACTTTTCATCTCATCGCTCATATCAATAAATATTCTGCCTTCTTTATCAATTGAAACCATAAAGGCATCTTTTTGAGGAGCAGCTTTGGATGACACTGAGCTTGGTGGCGAAACATTGATAGCTTCGGCAGGCTTAAACTTTGTTGTTAATATAAAGAAGGATAACAACAAGAAAGCCACGTCACACATCGCTGTCATATCAATGTTAGTATTGCCGCGTTTTATTTTGGCTCTTCCCATTATTTAATTTTTATTAAGATTCAAAATTCAAATAATTCCATATTAAAATGGATTATTTGTATAGCGAAGCAAAGCTTTGCGTTAACGTAAAGCCAGACTCATCAATACCATACGTAATGCCATCAATTTTGGTAGTAAATGCATTATAGGTAATAATAGCCACAGCCGATGTACCAATACCCAAGGCAGTATTATACAATGCTTCCGAAATACCTTTTGATAATTCTCTTGCTGCTTCACCTCCGCCGGACTCACCAAGGTTACTGAACGAACGTATCATACCGATTACTGTACCCAACAAACCCAACAGGGTTGCAACTGATGCAATAGTTGAAAGGAAAACAAGATTCTTCTCCAACATAGGTAATTCAAGGGCAGTAGCTTCTTCTACTTCTTTTTGAATAGCCAAAACCTTTTGCTCTGTAGAAAGTTCGCCTTCTGTTATCATTTCTTTATACTTGCGTAAGCCTGCTTTCATCACATTGCCTACTGATCCCTTTTGCCTGTCGCACTCAGCCAAAGCTGCATCAACATTTTTGTTGGCAAGCTGAAATTGTACTTTTCTGATAAAATCACCAATTGAACCTTTACCAGAAGCTTTTGTAACAGTTAACAATCTTTCAATAACAAAAGTAAAAACGATTAAAAAGCACCCAATCAAGACGGGAACAATAATACCTCCTTCGAACATTTTTGAGAAAGCACTCGTTGGTCCTTTATGATCTGGCCAAAATCCACCCTTAGGATCCGGATTGGTAAAATTAGCATCGGCACCCATAACAAAACGCCAAATTACATAGCCGCCTAAAATACATACTAAAGGAGCAATCCATGAAATAGCATTGCTTGATTTTTTTGCCTGAACCGATGTGGTTGACCTTACTGTTGTTTTTGCAGTTGGATTTGTTTCTGCCATGTGATTTAATTTTTTGTGTTAATTAAAGTTGTGTGTAGTTAAAAAATTTGATTGCACAATTGTAACGAAAAATTTTTTTATAATCAAGGCCTCTTTAAAATTTATAAAGCGGGCACACAAGTTAATAATTATAAGATTAAAAAATAATTTTAAAATTAATTTGAAACCAGTATGCTAAAATTAGCAAACAATAATATTGCCATAAAGAAAATCAATATTTAATTGAGATAAAAATAAATGGTAAATAATATTTATAAAATCCTAAAGGATTATAAATTATTCATATCTGAGTGCAACAATGGGGTCTAATTTAGAGGCTTTGTGTGCAGGATAAAGCCCTGCAAAAAGCCCTACCAGGCTGCAAACAATTATGCCGGTAGCCACCCATCCCCAGGGAATAATAAATCCCGTTTTTAAAAAAATTGCAAACAAATTGCCTACCATCACGCCCAGTATAATTCCGAAAATAGCCCCAATAAGGCTAATTAATACAGATTCAAAAAGAAATTGCTGCCTTATATTCTTTCTAGTGCCTCCCAATGCTTTTATCAACCCTATTTCTCTTGTTCTTTCATTTACTGATACAAGCATAATATTCATTAAGCCTATAGCTGCACCAATTAAGGTTATTAAACCTATAAATGCAGCAGCTGTTGTAATGCTGCCAATGCTATTGGACAATTTTTCTACAATGCTGTCACTTTTATCTACATAAAAATTATTTTCATCGGTAAAACTTAATTTTCTGATAGGGCGCAAAGTTCCGGTTGCTTCTCCTATGGCAATATCCATATCTTTAATATTGCTTACCATAATACCAATATTAAACGAAGCATTGGTTGCTGCAAACATGCGGCGTATATTATTATAAGTGGTGATAAC
>JBKJLG010000012.1:0-4071 GCA_046596995.1 Chitinophagaceae bacterium | reverse complement strand
TTTTTTCAAAATAAAAAACAGCACTATCAATCCCAATAAAGAAAAGAGAATCCATTTTAGTTTTTTGCTCATCTTATTATTTCAATATTTTAATAAAAATTATTTTGGTACCGGCATCATATTTTCATGGTATCATCGTGAAGCCTGTCCTGAGTTCATCGAAGGATCATCACTTCATCTTTTGGTTCTTTATGCATCTTTGCCTCACCCTCCTATCCCTCTCCTGCAGAGAGGGACGGTACATTATTGCAAGCCAACCATTATTTCTTCCACTTCATCAAAAAATTATTACCAAACACAACCTTATTATCGCATCTAACAATATTCTCCTTCACTCCTCTCCATTTCCTCCCCCGTTGGGGGAGATAGAGGGGGCTTCATTGGGGGAAATAGAGGGGGCTTTTTACAACTTTAATCCCTCACCCCTATAAAATTCCAGCACCTTCATTTTAAAAACATAATCAAACTGGTTGAGCACCATTTCTAATTTAGCTCTGAATAAATTATTTTGATTGGTAGTTAATTCCAACGTGCCCAACATACCGATATTAAATCTTTTGGTTGCAAAATCATAACTTCTTTGTGCTGCCTCAACTGATTTTTTTGAAGAATTAAATTTTTCCAATGCTACCGTTGCAGCATTATATGCCTGGTAAATATCTTGCTTAATATTTTGATTATCCTGATCTCTTTGCAACCCTATTGATAAAATATTCAGTTTTGATTTTGCATAATTAGCTCTTGCAACTCCTCCATTAAATATGGGCACCGAAATATTTATACCGATAGACTGCCCAAAGTTGTTGCCCAGTTGTGTGCCAAAGGGGTCAGCAGTAAAAAAACCCGATTGTGCTCCCTTTGTAAAAACAGGGCGCTGCACATCAGTAAAACCGCCACTGCCGTTGCTTATAACTAGTCCGCTTGGCTGATAGCCGGAAAAAACCTGCGAATAAATTGGCGTTCTGAAATAGCCATAGTTACTACCCAAGCTTCCAAAGCCGGAAAGCGTAGGGTATAAACTTCCTCTTATGGCCAAAGATTTTTTTTCAGCCGCTTTTATTTTAAAATCGTTTACTCTTTGCTGTGGAAGATTTTTTAATGCCAATGCATAAACAGCATCCGGCTGCAAATCCGCAATATTTTCCACCGGAATTTTATCCGCAGGCGACTCTTCAATTTCAAAAGGTATTGCCGCATCAAGATTCATGTAGGATTTTAATACAAGTTTTGTCTGCTCAATATTTCCTCTTGCAGCAATAAGGTTTGCGCTGTCTCTTGCCACCTGGGCTTCCAGCTCAACTGCATTTAACTCCGGCAATACACCAGCTTTTACCTGCTTGCTTATAATATTAAATTGATAGATGGATTGCTGCACCTGCACGGACGCTATCTGCGCCTGCGCTTTTGCTAATAACACCTGCAGGTATGCATTTGCAACCGTTAGTGCTATATCATTTTTTATTTTTTCGGTGGTAGCTTTTGTTGCCTGCAGTTCCCACTCGTTGGCAAGTATGGTGTTGCGTTTGCTATACCAATTAAATATTTCAACACTACTTTGCATATTAAAACCTACCGTAAAAAAATTCTGGCTTTCTAAAATTCCAGTGGAAGGATTTTGAGATCTTCCAAACCTGTAGCCATCATTGTTGCTGAAATTAACCGAAGGATATTTTGAAAGATTGCTTTGCCTTAAAGTTATATCTGCAAGTTGTTCCTGTAAAATATTTTGTTTTACAGAAATATTACTATCCATTGCATATTGTACGCAGCGTAACAAACTCCATTTCTGCTGTGCAGAAGAATTATTGTAAAAAGATGAAAAGGTTAGCAATAAAATGAAAATTCTGTAAAACATAGTTCAAAAATAATTCATCGGCATAAATAAACTTAAACTATTGTATGGGCGGGAGTTAACGTAAATGAAAGAGAAAGCATGTTTCAAATTTTTTATCAAAAAAATATACAAGGTGCAAAGACTTTATATTTTTTTTCAGAAAAGCACCGAAAATGTATCAGCCATTACTACTATTTCTTTTTTGAAAAAAATGAACTGCAAAATAAATACCGATAAAAGCTGCAAGTACCGATATGCCTATCAAAGCAGCGTAGTCATTGTTTTTATAATCTGCAGCAATAGCAATGGCTACAAAAGTGTAGGCAGTGATAAAAATTATAGGCAGTAACGGATATAACTTCATTTTATAGATTCCCGTATTATCAAGATGCTTTGTTTTCTTTCTTAAAATAAAAATTGTTGCAGCAGAAAGTGCCATGCCAAAGCAGTCTAAAAAAATGGTAAAGCTTAGTATCCTGTCAAAATCTTTAGCCCAAAAAACGATTATTGCGCAAACGGCTGCAAATACGCTTAAAGATGTTGTAAGCACTTCAGTTTTTACATTTCTTTTTCTAAAAATAGCCGGTAATATTTTGTCTTCACTCATGGCAGCCATAACCCTTGGGTTACTCATTAATAAAACATTTACATAAGCCAATACACTTAAAAATAAAAAGATGGATAAAACTCTTTCTGCATTTACCCCAAATATTTTTGAAGCCATAATAGCAGCAATGTTCTTGCTGGTTTTTAACTCCTCAAATCCAATAACTTTTACATATGCATAATTTATGATCAGGTAAAGAGAAATGATAATAAATATGCCTGCAAAAATACCTCTTGGTATATTTTTTTTGGGTTGATCAACCTCGGCACCAAAATTTATTGTTTGCTGATAACCACCATAGGTGAAACTTACAGCCACCAATCCTATACCGAAGGCTTTTAAATATTCCGTAAAAATTGAGCCGGTTGATGCATTAGTTACCGTAATAAGTGGAGCCGATTGAGTTGCAAAAAATAATGGAGTGATGAGTAAAATAATCATACATATTTTTACGATCATTAATACATTTTGTGTCCGTGCACTCATTTTTAAACCCAATAAATTAACGCCGTAAAAAATAACAATAGCAGAAAGTGCAATAGCAATTTGTATGGTTTGTATATGTTGTGCATTAGCAGCATCTTTCAGCCAAATGGCATCTTTAGTTTCGGGCATTAATACACCGGTAATGTACTCGCCGCCAACCAGCGCCACCGCTGCAAGTGAAGCTGCATTGGAAACAAGAATTACGCAGTTTATAGCAAAGGCAATGGAAGGATGATAGGCATACGAAAAAACTTTATAATAGCCCCCGGTTACAGGCAACCGGCTCCCAATTTCTGCATAGGTAAGTGCGCCGCAAAGTGCCACCAGACCACCCACTATCCATACCGCAAAAAAAATAAAAGTAGAGTCAACAGCTTTAGCAACATTAACGGGTGTGCGAAAAATACCCATGCCAATTACAAGGCTCACCACTATCATGGTAAAATCAAAAAGATTAAGTTTTTTGTGCAGCTTCATTATTGGAAGATAAAAAATATTTCGGGTTACATTTGACTTTTAATATTGTACCGACATTAATGAAAATATATCTTCTCTTAAGTACACTTATTTTATTTGTTATAAAACCAAAATATGTAATTGCACAAGATTCAGCACAAATACTTTCGGAAGTTATCATTAAGGCTTATGAAAATAACCGCCGATTGATTGATGTTGCAGCGCCGGTTAGCATAGTGGGGAGAGCAGAATTAAACAGATTTAATAATATCAGCATTGTTTCTGCAGTAAATACAATACCAGGTGTAAAGATGGAAGAACGTTCTCCGGGAAGCTATCGGTTAAATATCCGGGGCAGTTCTTTGCGTTCTCCCTTTGGTGTAAGAAATGTAAAAATGTATTATAATAACATACCCTATACTGATGCCGGGGGTAATACATATTTAAATCAGCTTGGCTTTTACAACATACATTCACTGGAAATTATTAAAGGCCCGGGCAGCAGCATTTACGGCGCAGGCACAGGTGGTGTAGTTTTAATAAACACCGATGATAAAAATTTTCAACCAGGTGCTGCTGTAAATTTTACCGCAGCAAGCTTCCATTCGCAAAACCTGAATACAAATATAAAATTTGGAAAAGATGATTATAAAAACACCATTAATTATCAGCACCAGAAAAGTGATGG
>JBKJLG010000091.1:0-4024 GCA_046596995.1 Chitinophagaceae bacterium | reverse complement strand
ACAAACTGCAAATTCAAAGTGTGTTGATTGAAGGGGGCGCCAAATTATTACAATCTTTTATTGATGCAGGCTTGTGGGATGAGGCAAGAATAATTACCAATGAGAAACTGATAATTGAAAATGGAATCAATGCTCCACAATTAAACAATGCAGATTTGCAAAGCGTCGACGTTTATAATGATGATACCATAAGATGTTATAATCGTAACACATAGTATTAAAGGTTATAAAATCTTATTGAAATATTTATCTTTATAAAAAATGAAAATGAAAAAATTTCTGCTTTTAATATTAATGTCCTGTGCCGTGAGCAATGTTGTATTTGCCCAATCTAAATTTTACGGCAAAAAAGTAAATGAGAAAAAAGCAATCTCGGTACAAGAGCTTACACAAAAACTTAAAAGCAAAACTACACTGGAAGCCACAGTGAAGGCTAAAGTTTCTTCTGTATGCCAGGCTGAAGGTTGCTGGATGAAGGTTGAAAAAGGGGATGGAACTTCAATGATGGTTCGTATGAAAGATCATAAATTTGTTTTACCAAAAGATATAGCCAACAGAAATGCTGTGTTTACCGGTACTGCAACCATAAAAACCACTACTGTTGATATGCTAAAGCATTATGCAGAAGACGAAGGAAAATCGAAAGAATATATTGATGCGATAAAGGAGCCAAAAACTGATGTTTCTTTTGAGGCTACAGGTGTGGTTATAAAAAGTAATTAATGATTCTCTGCTTCTTTTTTATCAGCCGCAGCATTTCAAATCTTATAAGTCCGCTGAAAGGTTTTATAAAAAATCCACTTCCAAAACATGGCTATTGTCAGTACTCCCCGATTCTAAAAAGTTTTAGGGAGATATCTTCTTCTCGAAGTTGCTGTTCGGGCATTTCTTTGAGAATTCCACATATCAGCTATACCAAATTTTTTATTTTTGGCAACCTGGGGCTGCAGGTTAATATTGGCAGCTATGGTTTCTTTTACCTCAGTTAACAGTTGTTTTAAACTTTCCTCTTCTATTTGTATAATAGAAGGCACTACATTACTTTTCATAAAATCAAATTTAAAATTTTAGAGAAAATCCCGGTTTGAGCCTTATCAGAATATCTGTGGTGGCTACCGGTTATCGTTTTAGTTAACGATTACATTTCAGTGAGGATGATCATCTTTTGAATTGCTTTGCAAAGGTATAACGCAATGGTTGCATATGCACGTTATAACTGTATTATTGATCGATTTCTGGTATAAATGGTAATATTATATACATGAATGGTTTGAAATTAAATAAGGAATAAAAGTATATTCCAACAAAAAATTTAATCTAAATAAAAATGAAGCAGGCTAAATACAGTTATATCAAAATTCCATTTAAAATTACCGAAGTAGGGCACCTTGAAACAGAAGTGATGATTGATGGAATTAAAACAAATTTTTTAATTGACACAGGGGCAAGCAACACCGTTATTGACATCGATTTTGCAAAAAGCCATTTATTTGAATTTACTTCAATGGAAGAACAAGGCGGAGGCGTTGGAACATCACAAATGGCTATTTTTCATAAACAGGTAGCTATTTTTAAAATAAATGATCTCGAAATACCATTGTTTGATCTATATGCCACAGATTTTACTCATGTAAAAGAAACACTTGCTAAAAAAGGAATTTCCCATCCTCCTACAGGAGTTATCGGTGCAGATATTTTAATAAAATATAAGGCTAAAATTAATTACAAGAAGAAAAAATTATACCTGAAAAAATAGACAAGTTAACTGCCACTTACCTCCAGCACTTCACTTACTTCAGTGGCTGGTAGCTCAGCATTTCTCATGCTTATCCCTCTTGTTGCATTGGCAGCAAAATCTATGAACGCCTGTTTGCTTATTGCATCATCACTTATCATAATGGGTATGCCAATATCACCACCCTCACGAATGGTTTGCACCAAAGGAATTTCCCCCAAAAAAGGAATGTCATATTCATCAGCAAGCTTTTTACCGCCTTCTTTTCCGAAAATGTAATATTTATCAGGTATCCCGATAGCTATCGGGACTGGAGGGATAAAATAACTCATATTCTCTACCAGCCCTATCACCGGCACTTTCAGCGCTGCCTGGTTAAACATGGCAATCCCTTTTTTAGCATCGGCAAGCGCAACCAGTTGCGGAGTAGTAACCACAATTACTCCTGTTACCGGAACAGTTTGCACTATTGTTAAATGAATATCCCCCGTACCCGGCGGCATATCAATTACCAAATAATCCAGTTCTCCCCAATCAACATCAGTTACAAATTGGCGGATGGCGCTGCTCACCATGGGCCCACGCCAAACTACCGCCTGTTTTTCATCTACCAGCAAACCTATGCTCATCAATTTTATTCCGTAACGCTCAATCGGTACAATCATTCCCTTTCCATCAACATCTTTCATAAGCGGCCGCTCCCCTCTTACACCAAACATTATATGCACACTGGGGCCATAAATATCAGCATCCATTAAACCAACCTTTGCTCCGCTTTGTGCCAGCGCCAACGCTAAATTACTTGAGACGGTACTTTTGCCAACTCCTCCTTTTCCGCTTACCACAGCAATTATATTTTTTACGCCACTCAAAACATTTTTATTGTCTTTTCTTATAGAAGTGGTTTTGCTGGTAAAATTTACCGTAACCTCCGCTTCCTTATCCACCAAAATTTTTATTGCATTTATGCAGGCATTTTTTATAAGATCCTTCATAGGGCAGGCAGGCGTTGTAAGTACAACTGTAAAAGAAACAGCTGATCCGTCAATTACAATATCCTTTATCATATCAAGCGTAACAAGGTCTTTACCCAGATCGGGTTCCTGTACATTACCAAGCGCTTTTAAAACATCTTCCTGCGTCATCGTTCAATTATTTGTTAAAAACTTTTACAATCCGCAAATTTAAACATTGATGACCTTACTTTGTTTTAATATTATTGAACCAGCGACATATTTCCATGGAATCATCGTTGTGTCACTCACTTGTACCACATACCAATATGCATCAAAAAAAATGACGGGGTTTGTATGAAAAAAAATTTACTCTCGCTTTTTATTGCCTTCTTCATTTTTCAGTTTGCAGCAAAAGCACAATTCGAAACTTTTAAAGATTCTGTTGTACAATTATATGGTGTTGTAATGACGGCTGATAGCCTGAAAGGAATTCCCTCTGTTAGTATTGTCGTAAAAGGACAAAACCGTGGCACCATTACCAATGAGCAGGGCGTTTTTTCAATTGTAGTTTTAAAGGGAGATCAAATTGAATTTACCAGCATTGGCTATAAACCGAAATTGGCAAGTATTCCCATTGATTTGCAGGGATCCGAACACAGCATTATACAGTTAATGGTGCAGGACACAGTTTAT
Organism: Chitinophagaceae bacterium; assembly: GCA_046596995.1. Lineage (GTDB taxonomy): Bacteria > Bacteroidota > Bacteroidia > Chitinophagales > Chitinophagaceae > Ginsengibacter. The sequence continues at coordinate 640 of JBKJLG010000091.1, read as the reverse complement.
TTGCCTGCCACTATAATAAAACGAAGACCTTCCCGTGAGCAGTTTGAAAGAGACTTTGTAAATGCCAAAGTTGCTGATGATAAAATTGAGATAGCCCGCCAAAATAATTCAGAAGAAAAAAGAAGAGCACTGATGGCCATTTACCCTGCTGATGGCAAAGAAGCTACCAATTATTATTTTAGGCAAAACGCAAATAAAGCGTACTACGCCGGTCAGGTGGCTCCGCAAAATATTTTCAATCCCTTTGCCTGGGCAGAATTCATCAAAGCCTGGAAACGGGGCGATTACAAAAAGAAAAAGTAAATGTCCGAACCATGATTTGGGCAGATTAATAGATTATTATGATTTTACTTTCCAATTAATTTTCTGATTAGCTTTTTAAATAGGATTTACATTTGCAGTAGGAGTTGTAAAAAATAATATCTTTCAATTTTTCCATTAATCATTTCAATCTCCCCAAATCATGGTTCAGAATATTGCAGTTATAGGCGCAGGCACAATGGGAAATGGTATCGCACATGTATTTGCGCAAAATGGTTTTAAGGTTAACCTTATTGATGTATCGCAGCAACAGCTTGATAAAGCGGTTGCGACCATAACAAAAAATCTTGACAGGCAATTATCAAAAGGAAGCATTACA
>JBKJLG010000014.1:0-20174 GCA_046596995.1 Chitinophagaceae bacterium | reverse complement strand
GGATTAGGATCACCCAGGCTGACTTTCTCCGGAGTAACGAAAGGTATTTTTGTAGCTTTATCTACAACCCAACCATTACTTGCAACAGTGTAAAGCCCCTGATTTGCTTTTGGAATATAAAGATCTCCTTTAGCGTTCACTTCAGTTAAACTGGTGATCAAACGGTTACCATATAATTGACCGATTTTTTCACCTGCTCTTAAAATATAATTACTGCTGCCTGCATTAGAAAGCACAATAATTTCTGCTCCCCCTTTTACAGAAGTGATGATTGAGCTTTGCTTGCTGAAATTGGTGGTAAAATTCCAATTAAAATTTTTAGAATTTAAAACCCTTGCATTTAAAGAAGCCTGCCATCCATCAGAGGCAATACCAAAGGCATTGTCTAAAACAGTACCTATACCGCTACTGGGTGCCCCATCAACCGCATAAATGGCGTTATCGGTACTTCTGTCCCAATAAGAAACAGATAGATTAATAGAATTTAACCAATTGCCTTTAAAACCTTTGAAACTTAAATCCACACCAAATTCTTTTTCTGTTGAAATTTCAACGTTAAGGTCTGGATTAGGATTTTGAATCAAAGTAGTAAACGCCACACTTGTACCAATATTTTGGGTACCCAATACAGGGTAACGGTCAAATGCTCTTGGCTGAATACCGGCCTTCCCATAAGCCGCTCTTATCTTAAACTCAGGCATGATTGATGCCATCTTGCTATTTTTCCAGAAATCCAGTTGAGAAAGTCTCACATAAGCATCTCCTCTTGGAAATGTTGCCGGCTTGGAGCCTCTACCGAATGCAGAAGAATAATCACTTCTGATTCCTCCGGAGATACCCCCCCATTCACCTATTTCAAAACGGTGGTTCAATAAATAACCATAAGTAACAAACTTTTCTCTATAATCATCTTGAATTCGATAAGTAACCATCTGACTGGCTGTATATGGGGTATAGAAAGGTGCGTCACCTCCCCAGGTAATATACCGCTGAAAATCGTTTTTCCTGTAATCATAAGCTACCTGAGTGGTAGTTTTAACCGGAATATTTAACCCGAAATCTCTTTTAAAATCAGTACTGAAAGTTGCAGATGCTAAAAGATTTTGAAATAAAGTTCTGTACCGGAAATTGTCAATTTCACCGGTTGTTCCCAAGCCGCTGGGTGGGAAATAATTTCCTGTTAACCTTCTACCAGTGGCTGCATTAAAGGCAATTATATTCAGATTGTTGTCCTGAGGTAAAACCTCATATCTAACATCCTGGGTTTGATAATTCAACCCATATTTTACATCAAGGTCTACAAACTTATTGGGTTTGTAATTCAAATTGAAATTCTGAACAACATCAATCTTATTATCCAAACTGTTGGAATATTGTATGATGAAATTAGGGTTACGGGCATTTACACCAGCGGCATCGCCATAATAATACGAATGTGTTCCATTGGGGAAAGTGTAACTCAAATCAGCAAAAGGTCTGGTATTGTTCAAATTAAACATAACCCCCCTTCCGGTTTGATCATTTAATGTATTCTTAGTATAAATTAATTGGGTGTTGGTTCTAAACTTTAAATTTTTAGCTAAAACAACTCCTATATTGGAGCTTAAATTAGAACGTGAAAATTTTCCGTTATTTTTAAAATTACTTTCCTGTCTGTTATCAGAAACCGAGAAACTAAAATCCAGCAATTCTCTTGCACCGGAAATAGTTAGTGAATTGTTCGTAGTATTTGCAGGCACATAAAACTCCTTGAAATGATCATAATAAAGAAGATTCTTATCATACGGTTTGTTGATCAATGTCAAAGGTGAATTCAAATCGATAAGTACGTTTGCATCATAACGCCCCGTAAGAGGGTTAAATGTTGCCAAAGCACCGGTTGAAACATTCGTAATAACCTCTCCGTTTGCATTTGTTGTAAAACCATGTAATTTAGCTTTTGATACCCCGCCAATATTTAATAATGAATTTCTGGCAACGCTGGTAGAGAAATCAATATTGATTTTACCCATTTTACCTTTTTTAGAAAATAACTGGATAACACCATTTGCTCCCTGTGCACCATAAATTGTTCCCGAAGCAGCACCTTGTACCACCTCAACTCTTTCAATGTTGGTAAGGTCAAGTGAGTTTAGGTCTGTTCCACGAACCTCGATTCCATCAAGCAGGATCATAGGCAAAGTACCTCTATTGATGGTATTAATACCCCGTAAAAGGATATTAGTGGGTCTTCCGGGAGAACCGTTAGTACTGCTGATCTGTGCCCCAGGGATTTTTCCAACCAATGCCTGATCGACAGAAGCCGTCATGCCTCCGGGCAATTTATCTCCTGAAATGGATTCAACTGAAATACCAAGTTTCTTTTTACTAGTTGCAACACCCACTCCTGTTACTACTACTTCCGATAATTGACCAGTAGATTTTAAAATGGCATCAGCCTGAGACTTTCCAGCAACATCAACCTCAAGGGTTTCCATGTTTTGAGCACTGAAAATTAAGGTGGTAGCATTTTTTACGTCAATATTATAATTGCCGTTGGCATCTGCTGCTGCACCAGTATTTTGCCCTTTTATTTTAATACTGGCAAATGAAACAGGATTGCCTGACTCGTCGGTAATTTTACCAGACACTTGCCGGTTTTGTGCACACAATATTGTTGCACTAAAGAGCATAATTGTAATTAGTGATAAGAATTTTCTCATGTGTAGTTAAGTTTTTATAAAGATGTAAATATATGGGAAAGTAATAAAACTAAATTAAGTGTTAATTTATATGAGTGGCAAATTATAGACAAAAATAAAATCCATTATGCTGCATATTATAATTTAAAAATTTAAAATACTCTGAATTTTGATCTCCGTTTTTTTATCGCCCTTTATCTCATCTAACCCACTTCCAATATTATTTTTATCAGGATAAACGGTTTGAGCAAATCTCAACCACAATCCCCATTTTCTTGTAATATCATAATTAATATTGAGATAATATCTGTATCCTTTATCATAAAAAACCGGGATTGAAAAACTATACAGTACGTCGTTTTCATAAGCATAGATGCGGCTGTTATAACTGTCTGTTTCAAAATATTGCAGGCGCATATTACCAGAATACTTTTTAAGCATTGGCTTATAAATTACATCTGCAAAAGTTAAAAAACCCTGTTCGGGAGCACTGCCGGTTTTATCGTACCATAAAACATCAACACGAGATCGAAATGCGAAAGCTGAATTTAATTTATAACTGAATTGCGTTCGCCAGTTTTGACGGGGTTTTATAATTACCGGATTTAATATTAATTCATCAGGATTATAATTTATTGCTTTTCTCTCCGAGCGATAGCGGGTGTATAATTCAAGTTGCTTATTGGGTTTGTAAGTTATTTGCAATAAATAATCATTACCTGCCGAAGGTGCATCAACCCTAAATCTCAGCCAGGGAAAAGAATAAAAATCTGCATAGGCATCTATTCTAAAAAAATCAGTAGGGCTAATACTTATGCCTGCATACAAACCATTTTCATTTGTTGGGAAAGTACTTTCAGTAAAAGCATTTGTATAAAGAGATTGATATCCTTTTGAAATTTTGCGGTAAACAAAACTAAGGTCAACTCTTGCATCAGTATTAATTAATAATCCATTTATAAAAGCTTTATCAAAATTTTCGGTTGCTGCTGCTTCGCCAAATAAATGCAGGTTTTTATATGTGTAACTATAATCAACACTATAATTGCCCCAATTGCTGCCGGCTAAGGCATACTTATTATATAATGACGATGATTTTACAATTGGGTATTTAAATTGATAATGAATTCCATTTATACCAATATGAAATCTGTTTTTAGTTAGAGAAAAATTGCCGCCAAAGGCAAGCTGGCGCTGCGAATTTTTATCTGCCACTTCATTTTTTGTACGGTGATAGCCTGATGTTTGCAAAGAAGAAACATAATCATCATTATTAACTGTGTCCGACACAAAATTTGCATCCAGCAAACGATAACTCACAAATGCAGTTGCCTCAGTAAATTTCTTTTTAATCGTTATACCAGCCCCCCTGTGAAAATTAATTTCCCCGGCAGAATTATAGGGACGTAAAACATCTGCCTGCCTTTTTATATTTAATACATCAACACTTTTTTTAAATGCCAAACCCTGCCACTGCGTTAAGCCTTGCCCCAGGTTCACGATAAAATCTCCCAGCGCCAATGATTTTATTGCACCAATATTCCTGGCAAAAAAATGCACCGAATAAAAATCAAATCCTGTTTTTTGTTTGCCTTTAAAAAATTGTTCCCCTGCATCTTTCTCTGCTGTAATACCATACTGTAAAAGATTTTTAAAAGTATACTTATATCTTACAAACAATCTTTGCCTGCTTCCCGGGTAAAAACTTTTTCCGCCCGAGGTATCAAATAAATATCCTTTTGATCTTTCCAGAACCTGTACTGCTCTTACCAGAAAACTATTGTCGCCATTTTGTAAGCGCTTGCCTAATGATGTAAAAAGCTCAGGCTTATCATTCACTGAAATGTAGGGAAGAATTTTTTTTATTAAAGATGGATACCAGCCAGGTATTGCCTGCAATTCATATATGCTGATAAATTTTCCAAATAAAGCTCTGTAAGAGATAAGGTTGGAAATTTGCAGCGGCGTAAGAATTTTAAATTGTTGTAAATCACTTTCGCTTGCTGTATTTAAATTAAGCGGATCATTAATAAAGCGCTGAAGCTCCTGCAGGTAGGCATCATCTTCTGTCTCTGCATCCTCACTGTTTTCGGTAAGGTTTTCTAATTGTTGCTCAACAATTACCGGAGTTGTAGCCGGGTTTTCCTGCGCAGTAGCAATATTTAAAAATTGAACAGGTATAAAAAATACAGCTACTAAAATCCATATTAAATATTTTGCTCTCAATCTTTTTTCTCATTAAAATTTACGATAAGTAAAAGGCCGGGAGTAAAACCCAATTGCTGATGATAAGAAGCGGTAACATCTAACCTGAAATTTTTAAACTCAACAGCAGCACCCAAAAAACTGCTTGCAACTTCAGTGGAAATTCCACCTCTTACAAAAAATTGCTTCATAAAACTGTATTCAAATCCGGCATCTACATTTACCGGTTGCCCTTCGTCTTTTATAATTTTTGTGGTAACAAAAAATTTATCTGATGGTTCGTATGCAATGCCAAACGTATAAACTGATCCTAATTTTTCATCCTCAGTATTGGATAATTTTCCGCCCACAGGGTTGTAAACATGTATGCCTGCACTTATTTTATCAGTGAGGTGTGCAATTGCACCCAACTCAAAATTTATGGCAGATGAATTACCGTAAACGGGGATTCTGAAAGAATAATAATTGAATTTTATGCCCACATCTAATTTTGCACCAAGGCTTCTTGCGTATGCAATCCCAAGCTGCGTTTCATTGTAATTTTTAAAGCCAAAATAATCTGCCTGAAGCCCAAGATTCCCCTGTTTGGTTGGCAAAGCAACTACAGCCGAATAAAAATTTGTTTCATTTAATAAAAATCTTCTTTCACCATAAACGCCGGCTGCGCCATTCTTTATTTGGGCTAAAGCTGCCTGGTTGCCTGTAAATGAAAATACATCAACATGATTTTTTGTATAAGCGCCAATAGCGGTGTAGCGTGATGATAAAGGCTTTCGAACACCTTGAGCTAAAATAGTTTTTTGAAAAATTATGAATAAAAGAAGAAAATATAATTTGCTCACGCAGAAATAATTTTGTTGAGTAAAATACAGATTAAAATTAATTTTCAATGATATAGATAAAAAACAAATTAAAAGCTGTGATGGTAGTAATTTTGCAAAATGCAATTATTAGATGGCAAGCTGGTTTCACAAAAGATTCTCACTGAGCTTACAACCAAAGTGGATTTGCTTAAAAGTGCAGGAATAAAAGCACCCAATCTGGCGGCAGTATTGGTTGGTAATGATGGGGCAAGTGAAACTTATGTTGCTTCCAAAGTAAAAAATTGCAACGAAGTTGGTTTTCTATCAACCCTTGTGCGTTTTTCAAAAGACGTAAACGAAGATGAACTATTAAGACTCATAGAAAAATTAAATCTTGATAATGAGATAGATGGGATTTTGGTACAGCTTCCTTTACCCAAACATATTTCGCAGGAAAAGGTTATCAATCTTATTGATCCTTTAAAAGATGTTGATGGATTTCACCCTGTTAATATTGGCAAAGTTGTGCAGGGTTTGCCTGCCTTTATCCCGGCTACGCCGTATGGAATTATTTTAATGCTGGAGCATTATAAAGTTGAAACAAAAGGCAAGCATGCAGTTGTTATTGGCAGAAGCAATATTGTTGGCAGACCAATAAGTATTTTATTAAGCAGCAACATTAATGCAGGCAATTGCACTGTTACCCTTTGCCATAGTTACACAAAAAACATAAAACAAATTTGCCTGCAGGCAGATATAATAATTTGCGCCCTTGGCAAACCGGGTTTTTTAAAAGCGGATATGGTAAAAGATGGCGCTGTTGTAGTGGATGTGGGCATTACAAGAGTAGATGATGAAACAAAAAGCAAAGGATATAAAATTACGGGTGATGCAGATTTTGAAAATGTAGCGCCAAAAACAAGTTACATTTCTCCTGTGCCCGGTGGCGTTGGTTTAATGACGATAGCAGCTTTGCTAATGAATACATATAAGGCATACGAAATGAAAAGTAGCCCCCTGTCCCCCAAAGAGGAAAATAAAATTTATGATGACGATAAGGATTTGAAAACCTTAAATTAATTATCAGACTATGATAATATGCAAAAAAAAATATTCAAATCATTTAATATTTATGTGTCCTAAAAATCTTTTTAATCTACCCAAATCATGGTTCAGACAATAACATCGCTTCCTGTAATGGAAGCATTTTACACCATACAGGGCGAAGGATTTCACCAGGGCAAAGCTGCGTATTTTATAAGACTGGGCGGCTGCGATGTAGGTTGTGTTTGGTGCGATGTAAAGGAAAGCTGGGATGCAACGGCACATCCTTTAAAAGAAATAAATAACATTGTTGAGGAAGCATTAAACTTTCCGGGACGGCTTGCTGTAATTACAGGCGGCGAGCCCTTACTGCATGATTTAACAGTGCTTACAAATGAATTACATGCAAAAGGTTTTTATACAAATATTGAAACATCGGGGTCATCGCCGTTAAGCGGAACCTGGGACTGGATATGCCTTTCACCGAAAAAATTTAAAGCGCCTTTACCCGAGATTCTGCCGCAGGCAAACGAATTAAAAGTTGTTATTTTCAATAAATCTGATTTTTCATGGGCAGAAAAATATGCAGCGCAAGTTTCAGCCGGATGTAAACTTTATCTTCAACCCGAATGGGATAAAGCCACACAGGTTACTCCATTAATAATTAATTACATTAAAGCGAACCCGCAATGGGAATTATCGCTGCAGATACATAAATATATCAATGTGCCTTAACCTGGCTTTATAAAAAGCAGGATGGATGTTAACATTGTATTACATAAGTTGAAGAATAATTCTTGCTAATTTTATCTACCCTGATAAAAGTATCTTATGCAAAAATTATTTATACGCTTACATCTCACATCGTATGTCCTGAAATTATTTCTTATTTCATGTTTTTTATTTCTTATTTCTTATTGCGCAACTGCCCAATGGTACGAGCCTTATAAAGTAAATACAAAAGCAACTGATATTTATTTGCAGGGTATTGCAAAAGCCAATAATGCCAAATATTCAGAGGCGATAAAACTTATCAATGCCTCATTAAAAATTGATCCAAAATATGTTGATGCCTATCTTACTTTAGGCGGAATTAATACCGATATTAAAAATTACAACGAATCAATTTTGCAATATCAAAAAGCATTTGCGTTAGATTCCGTTTATACAAAAACATATCTTCTGCCCTACTCTATTACGCTTTCTCATGCCGGCAAATTTAATGATGCATTGGTTGCGGTAAATACATTTTTACAGTTGCCAAAACTAAACGACAGAAGTATTAAGGCAGCACAATTCAGAAAAAAGAATTATCAGTTCGCAATTGATTACGCTAAAAAATATCCTCTAGGAAATTATGTTTTTACGCCTTTGAATTTAGGCGATAGTGCAAATTCTAAAGATCTTGAATATTATCCTTCCATAACTATTGATGGGAAAAAATTGGTCTTTACAAAAAGAGTCAATTCAAGCATAGGCAAGAGTAATGAAGACTTTTATGAAACAGAATTGATCAATGGAAAATGGAGCAAGGCGAAACCTTTGGAAGGTTATATTAATTCGCCGCAATTTAATGAAGGCGCCCAAAATATTTCACAGGATGGGCAGTGGCTTTTTTTTACCGGCTGTCTTTTTCCTGAAGGATTAGGTAGTTGTGATCTTTACATTTCTCATCTCACCAAACAGGGATGGAGCAAACCTGAAAATTTAGGATCGAATGTAAATTCTGAATTTTGGGAAACATCTCCTTCTATTTCTCCTGATAAAAGAGATCTTTATTTTAGCAGCAGCGTACCCGGCGGCTTTGGCGGCTCAGACATTTGGGTTTGTCACCGCAATGATAACGGAAGATGGAGTGAACCAAAAAATCTTGGATCTGAAATTAATACATCTGGAGATGAAGGCAGCCCGTTTATTCATGCAGATAATCAAACATTATATTTTAACAGCAATGGCTTACAAGGATACAGCGAAAAATCAGATCTTTTTGTAGCCCGCAAACAAACTGATGGAAACTGGGGAACCCCTGAAAACCTGGGCTACCCTATTAATACAACTGAAGATGAAGGCTCACTGGTAGTTTCTTCGGATGGAAAAACTGCGTTTTATGCAAGCGATAGAAGTGATACAAAAGGAGGATTGGATATTTATACTTTCGAGTTGAGAGAAAATTTTCGTCCGCTAAAAACTTTATGGGTAAAAGGAAAAGTTTTTGATAAGAAAACAAGATCAGGCTTACCCTCATCTATACAATTAACGGATGTTGCAACAAAACAAATGATAAGCAAATTGCAAACAGATGAAGATGGAAATTATTTGGTAACCCTGCCGGTTGGTAAAAATTATGCCTTTAACGTAAATAAAAAAGGCTATTTATTTTATTCTGAAAATTATGATTTAAGAGTTACTAAAGATTCAGTTTTTACCGTAGATATTCCTTTGCAACCCATTGAAGCAAATGCGAGCATTATTTTAAAAAATGTTTTTTTTGATACAAAGCAAACGCTACTAAAACCTGAATCAATAACAGAACTGGATAATCTGGTACGGCTGATGAATGATAATCCAAAATTAAAGATCCAGATCGGCGGCCATACTGATAATGTTGGTAAGCCGGAAGATAATTTAAAACTTTCTATGGGCCGGGCAGTTGCTGTGGTAAATTATTTATTGGGCAAACTCGTAAAAAATGACCGGCTCACTTTTAAAGGCTTTGGAGAAACCAAACCAATTGCAGACAATAAAACTGAAATTGGACGGGCCTTAAACAGGCGAACAGAATTGATCGTGATCAGTAATTAAATAAATTGTTTAACTTAATTGTATGAAACTTACAATAGTAATTAGCAAAGGTGAACAGTTTTTCATCGGCACTATTAAAGAAATTCCGTCCGTAATTTCACAAGGAGTTACTATAGAAGAAGCAAAAGAAAATGTACGTGATGCTTTGAAACTATATCTCGAAGACATGCAAAGTGAAAAAGATAGCTTCACTAAAGTTTTGGAAGAAGATTTAATAATTGGATAATGTCTGTTAAAAGAAACCAATTTATCAGGCATCTGGAAAATAATAAATGCTTTCTGCATCGCAATGGGTCAAAGCATGATATTTATCAAAACTCTTATACAAAAAAGAAAACTACAATTCCACGCCATCCACAATTAGATAAAAACCTTTGTAATTTGATTTGTAAACAACTGGAAATTCCTAAAATGTGATTTTAATTTCTTTAATTCGTTGTTGATTTTTTTATGAACAACGATCTGCTATACCAAATTGCCCTTACCTTAATCCCCAATATTGGCGATGTTCATGCAAAGACTTTGATAAACAATTTCGGCAGTGCTAACGAAGTTTTTTCTGCAAAGAAAAAAGACCTTGAAGCTATTGAAGGCATCGGTTCTGTAAGAGCGAATTCAGTTAAACATTTTCATGATTTTACATTGGCAGAAGTGGAGATCTCTTTTATTGAGAAATATAAGATCACACCTCTTTTTATTACTGATAAAAATTATCCGCAGCGTTTACTAAATTGTTACGACAGCCCGTTGATGCTGTATTATAAAGGCAATGCTGATCTTAATCAGCCGAAAATTATTGCAATTGTTGGCACAAGAACAAACAACGAATATGGTAAGAATGTTTGCGAAAAATTGATTCAAGATCTTAGCGAACAAAATGTTTTAATTGTAAGCGGTCTTGCATTTGGCATTGATACCATTGCACATAAAGCTGCACTAAAGAATAACCTGAAAACTGTAGCTGTATTGGCGCATGGGTTAGACAGAATTTATCCAACGCAAAATAAATCTTTAGCAAAAGATATAATTGAGCAGGGCGGATTACTCACTGATTTTAGAAGCAATACAAATCCTGACAAACAAAATTTTCCCAAGCGTAACCGGATTGTTGCCGGCATAAGTGATGCAATAGTTGTTGTTGAAACAGGCATAAAAGGCGGCTCATTAATTACTGCGGAATTAGCAAACGGTTACAATAAAGATGTATTCGCTATCCCGGGCAGAACGAATGATACAAAAAGTGAAGGGTGCAATTATCTTATAAAAAATAATAAAGCTGCGCTGATAACAAGCGCCGGCGACCTTTTACAGAATATGGGTTGGCAGGAGCAGAAAAAATTGTCTCCTAAAAAACAGCGTGAATTGTTTATTGAATTATCTGATGATGAAAAAATAATCGTAAATATTCTGCAGCAGCAGGAGCAAATTCATATTGATGAATTGTATATTAAAAGCGGTTTAAGCAGCAGTGCAGCCGCATCTGCCTTGCTAACTTTAGAAATGCAAAATGTTGTAAATTCATTACCGGGAAAAATATATAAGCTGCTTTAATAATTAAGTTTGCAATAAATTTTTACATGATCATTATCAATCAGGAAAGTATTGCAGAAAGATTTATGCGGTATGTACAAGTGGATACGCAGAGTGATCCGCAAAGCAACACACAGCCAACAACAGAAAAACAAAAAGATCTAAGCAAAATTTTATTAAGTGAACTGCAACAATTGGGAATAGAAGCAGAACTTGATACACATGGATATGTATTTGGCACCATTCCATCTAACAGCAAAAAAAAGAATATACCAACCATTTGTTTTTGCAGCCATGTAGATACTGCGCCAGATTGCAGCGGAACAAACGTGAAACCTATATTACATAAAAATTATAACGGAGAACATATTGTACTGCCCGACGATAAAACGCAGGTTTTAAAAATTAGTGATACACCATATTTAAAAAATCATATTGGCAGTGATATTATAACCGCCAGCGGAAATACATTGTTGGGTGCAGACGATAAAAGTGGCGTGGCAGCTATAATGCAGGCGGCAGAATATCTTATTAAAAATCCTGAAATAATACACGGCGAAATAAAAATTTTATTCACTCCTGATGAAGAAGTAGGGAAAGGTGTAGCGGCTTTGAACATGCAAAAATTAAATGCAACGTTTGGATATACATTAGATGGTGGCGAAGCCGGCAGCCTGGAAGATGAAACCTTTAGTGCTGATGGTGTAACCATAATTATTCATGGCGTTATTGCTCACCCCGGTTATGCAAAAAACAAATTGGTAAATGCATTAAAAATTGCAGGAGAGATTTTAACTGAACTTCCCAAAACAGAATGGGCACCAGAAGTAACGGATAAAAAAGAAGGCTTTGTGCATCCTGTAAGAGTGGAAGGCATTGCAGAAAAAGCCACGCTGGAATTTATTGTACGTGATTTTGATAACGATAAATTAAAACAGCATGGTGAAAAGTTGAAAATCATTGCAGAAGATGTGATAAAAAAACACAATGGTGCCACAATGGAATTTACCATTAAGGAACAATACCGCAACATGAAACAAATTCTGGATGAAAACCCAGAGGTGGTTACTTATGCCGCAGAAGCCATTACCCGTGCAGGTTTACCCGTAAAAACAGAAAGCATAAGAGGCGGTACGGATGGAAGCCGTTTAAGTTTTATGGGTTTGCCCTGTCCTAATATTTTTACCGGTATGCAGGGCATACATTCTAAATTGGAATGGGTTGGTGTAAAAGATATGGCTAAAGCTGCTGAAACAATTGTGCATTTAAGCATGATATGGGAAGAGAAGCAGTCCCTCTAAATCTCTCCGCCTTAGGCGGAAGGCTGGCTAACGCACAAAGCCGTTTGTACTGACAGTGTTTCACAAATGCAGAATGTTGCTGAAAATTATTTTGCTGATGAGAATGGAAGTTATGATGTTTGGATTTGCTCCATGTACTGCTCCTTCTCTTTTGGAGAATGAGGCTATTGTGCATTTAAGTATCTACCTGCAACCTGTCAGGTTCTGGAACCTGACAGGTTATTTTTTTTTATTTTGAATAAAGATATACTGTATCCCGCATTTTGCGGGACGACGCCTGTGAAGCTGATTAAAGATTAAATGCCGGCTACATAAATATTACTACCTTCAACTAAAATAATGCTATGGAATTTTTAAGAGAATACTGGTGGGCAATACTTATTGCTTTTGCCGTACTGGGATGTTTTGTAACCATACAGCAGGGAAATATCGGCGTGGTTACCATGTTTGGCAAGTACCGCAGAATAATGAGGCCGGGACTTAATTTTAAGATCCCTTTTTTAGAACAGATCTACAAAAAGATAAGCATACAAAACCGGTCGGTTGAGCTTTCCTTTCAGGCAATAACGGTTGACCAGGCAAATGTTTATTTTAAAAGCATGCTACTGTATGCAGTACAGAATGAGCAGGAAGAAACCATTAAAAGAGTTGCTTTTAAATTTATCAGCGATAAAGATTTGATGCAGACATTGGTAAGAACTGTTGAAGGTTCTATCCGTGCTTTTGTCGCTTCTAAAAGGCAGGCAGAAATTTTAACATTGAGAAAAGAAATTGTTGAATTTGTAAAAGAGCAGATAGATTATGCTTTGGAAGAATGGGGTTATCATTTAATTGATCTGCAGATAAACGATATAACCTTTGACACTGCAATTATTGAAAGTATGAGCCGTGTGGTAGCGAGTAATAATTTAAAAGCTGCTGCGGAAAACGAAGGACAGGCTTTACTTATAACTAAAACAAAAGCCGCAGAGGCAGAAGGTAACGCTATAAAAATTGCTGCGGAAGCAGAAAGACTGGCAGCCCAATTGCGTGGGCAGGGTGTGGCATTGTTTCGGGAAGAAGTTGCAAAAGGTATGAGCCAGGCAGCAGCAGAAATGAAGCAGGCGAACCTTGATACCAATGTAATTTTATTTAGCATGTGGGTAGAGGCAATTAAAAACTTTGCTGAATATGGAAAAGGTAATGTGATATTTTTAGATGGCGGCAGCGATGGTATGGAAAAAACCATGAAACAGATTATGGCGATGCAGCAAATGGAGAGTAATAAAAAATAAACCAATACAATACATTTTTTAAAGTGTCGTAATGTTGCGGCACTTTTTCTTTTTAAAAAATTTTTATAATGAATTATTTTAAGCAGGATAAACCTTTTGTTGTACCCACAACTGACGGAAAATTAATTGAAGAACATTTCGGTTTGGCAACAACCAAAACTTCTGAGCTGAGCATAGCGCACATGGTTGCGCCCCCAGGCTGGGGTGAGCCTTTTCAAAATCCTGAATTTGATGAATACACTTTAGTAAGCCGTGGTAAAAAAATGTTTGAAGTAGATGGGGAAAAGATCACCGTGGCCGCAGGGCAGAGTATTTTAATTAAAAAAGGCAGCCGTGTTCGCTATTCAAATCCGTTTGATGAAGAATGTGAATACTGGAGCGTTTGTTTGCCGGCTTTTTCCATGGAATTGGTGAATAGGGAAGAGTAGGTGTCAGATTACTGGAACAATAAGAATCTGATAAGCCTTCCATCATTTACCAAAAGTCTGACAGAATCCTGTTAACAGTTACGTTAAAATTATATTTCATACCAGCACTAATCTATTTACTCTTTACATTTGTTGCTCCCGCCACTTCGGGATTTTTTTTAAACCCTATAACCCATGCAATTATTTTTTTTACAGGTAGATAGTTCAGTCCTGAGTTCATCATCACAAGTTCAATCTCTTTGGGATGTTTTAATTAAAGGCGGCGTGCTAATGGTGCCACTGGCTTTGTTATTTGCGGCGGCAATTTTCTTTTTCATTGAGAGGCTGATAGCTATACGCAAGGCAGGAAAAATTGAAGACAATTTTATGAGCATTATCCGTGATAATATTATCACGGGAAATGTCGCGGCAGCAAGAAGTTTTTCTAAGAATAATTCTCACCCGGTTGCACGCATAATTGATAAAGGCATACAACGCATTGGTAAACCTATTGATGCCATTGAAAAAAGTATGGAAAATGTAGGTGTGCTGGAGATGTATAAAATGGAAAAAAATCTTTCTATCATTTCAATCATTGCACGCATTGCACCACTGTTTGGCTTTTTGGGTACAATCATAGGTATGCTGCAATTATTTAAAGGTATTGCTGCAAGCACGGAATATACTGCAAACACAATAGCAGATGGTATTTACGTAAAAATGATAACATCTGCCACGGGCTTAATTATTGGTATTTTAGCTTACATCGGTCACAGTTATTTAACAGCACAAATAAACAGGGTAGAAAATAAAATGGAAATAGCCAGTGCAGAATTTATAGATATACTACAGGAGCCAACGAAATGATATCTGAACCATGATTTTTAGGATTAGAAGATTAATGAGATTAAAATCATCAGGAGCTTAACTAAAAACTACAAACCACAAACCAATTAATGAGTTTAAGAAAAAGACATAAAGAATCTCATGAAGACCTTGATACCGGGCCGCTGAATGATATTTTATTTATTTTGATGTTCTTCTTTTTAATCATTTCTACATTAGCTAATCCTAATGTAATAAAGATGAGCAACCCCAAAGCGAAGAGTGATACGAAGGCAAAACAAAGTGTGATAGTGAGTATTAATAAAAACAAAGATATTTTTCTGGGACAAAACAGGATCATTTTTGATTCGCTGGAACCTGCTCTGAGAAAGCATATTAGAGTAGGCGACAGCATAAAACCTGCGGTAGTAATTAATGCAGATTCACTGGTTAGCTGGGGAGATATTGTAAAAATCATGCAGGTAGCAAAAAAATTAGGGGCTACTACTTCTGCTTCAGTGAGTGGCTCAAAATAATATTTTTACAATCAATTTTTTATTGCTTTACCATTCTTTCTCTTCCATAAATGTTTTTTAATTTCAGTTTTTAAATTTTTTGCGTCAAAAATTTGCTACACATTTATGGCATAATCATCAAAATTCTTTTGATACATTTTTTGGCTTTTTATTTATTAAAAAATAATCATTTATACTTTTTTTCTTTAAAGAAATTAGAACGTTATTTCCATTCCAACTTCCCGTTAATCTTAAAGAGTCTGGAGTAGCATTATATAAAAAATTATAACTAACAGACGGGTTCTTAAGAGATACTAGTTTCATTGATTTTTTTACAGTATCGATGGTAGATTTATAAAATGCTGTTGAGTCTGCATATGTTGTTATATAAGTAGTGCGTCTATCTATTATAATTCTTCTCCAGTAATTTTCCATCAAAGTGTGCGAAGTATCTTGATTTATAACGAATGCAGTCGTGTAATAAACTCCATACAAAGGAGGTGTGATCTTCCGAACCGACCTTGATTGTATGCCCGGATATATAATTAAAATCGAAAACCCTATAATAATTACTGTTTTCAAAATTAGCGCAGATCTGCTGATCCCTTTACTTCTAAACCCATTAGCAGGATCATCTAGAGATAATGTCTTTTGTAAAAAGATAAAAGCAATGATGCGCTTTATATTCGGAGAAATAATTATAAAAGTTATTAGCAATAAATTACTCGAAAATATAATTGCAGAACTTAAATCAAAAGAAATATCCAACATTAATACATTAAGCATTATAACAATAATAATGAGTGCCCCAAACACTTTTGTTCTTCTAAAAAGCAATAAATAACCGCTTAATATTTCTCCTATAGCAATAAAGGTTCCGTACAGTTTAGAATATCCCATAAATGACCAAAATAGCTGCTGAGGAGATAAGATACCAAAAGAGGATTCCAAAACTTTCAGAGGTGGAAAAACGAATTGTCCTCCGAATATTTTCATAAATCCGTAAGTGATCATATACAGACCAACATAATATTTGGCATAAGTAATGGTGAAATAATAAAAATTTTTATAATTTTTTTGGCTTCTGCTAATCAAAAATGAAAACACAGCAAGTATTAAAGCAAGTAAAATAACTGTTAGAAAGATAACGTATAGAAAAGTATAATCACCTGCATTACTTAGTTGTTCTAAATTTTTAATATGCAGGATATGAGTTCCAAACCATAAGGAAATAAAATCAATTGCCTGAGTATAATAACTAACAACATCACCAATTACCGGTATGCGGTCCAGTGGAAAAGGAAACATGTATAAAAGCAAATACCATATTATAAAAAGAGAAATAAATTTTTTAGAGTTAGACCATTGTTCACTATGATCAATTTCTGTTTCAAGCATTTTAAAATAGTTTTGGTATTATTAAATATATATAAAATACTAAGTACAACTTCCCTTCTATTCATGATAGAAGAAAATCATCTCTCAGCTTTAATAATTCTGTCTCTTCCGTAAATATCTTTTTTTTTATAGGTTTTAAATTTTTTGTCTGTAAAGATTTTTTCTACTTCATTCGAATAGTCTTCATGCACTTCTACAAATATTTTTCCATGCTTTTCAAGATGATCTTCGGCGAATAAAGCGATCTTTTTATAAAAAATAAAAGGATCATTATCATTTACAAACAATGCCAAATGGGGCTCATGTTCAGTAACATTTTTAGCCAAAGCATCTTTTTCTTTTTCAGGAATATAGGGAGGATTACTTATGATGATATTAAACGATGGCAAAGATGACCATGCGTTTTCATCTAAAAAATCTAGTTGCAAAAAATTAATTGAAGCATTTTGATCTTTCGCATTCTTCCGGGCAACTTGCAAAGCATCTTCACTTACATCTATTGCAAAAATTTCAGCCGCAGGCAATTCTTTTTTTAATGCTATTGCAATACAACCGCTCCCAGTTCCAATATCTAAAATATGTATGATGTCAGATGTTGGATGTACGATGCTAAAACTTTTTTTACTTCGTACTTCCTGCCTCGTACTTCGTACATCTTCCACCACCCATTCAACTAACTCTTCAGTCTCCGGTCTTGGAATTAAAACATGCTCGTTTACTTTTAATTTCATTTTATAAAACCATACTTCACCTAAAACATATTGCACAGGCTTATGCAGTAATAGCTGGTGCAGTGCTATGTTTAACTCATCTAAATAATGTTTATCTAATACTTTTTCTTTGTGAGTAATTCTGTCCAATCTATTTATACCGGCAATGCTTTCAAAAACCCAATCAGTAATATTGCGTGCTTCTCTTTCATCATAAATTGATTTTAATTGTTCGATAAAATCTTTATACAAAACATTGGCGGTCATCTTTCAAAAGTAATAAATACAAGGGGCTATAATTAAGAAAACCTTTCCGTGTTACGGGAAAGGCTTCTCATCCAAACAATCCAAAATATAGCGTTCTTATGCGTTGGCACGGGAGAAGAACCGGATTGCAGGTTTAAAATTTTGGGCAGCGTGTTGCGTCTTTACTTGAGTTATATCTGTTAAAAAATGTTTGGTATGAAATGGACAATTCGAACCCGCCTTGCCCCTGGCTTGCTGTTTTAAGCTGCGATAAATTTGTATCGTAACTAACCGCCAATGTAAAAGGTTTAAACTCCATTTTAGCCACAGGTATCAATGCATCTTTCCATCTTAAAAAAGTACCTGCATGAAAAATATATTTTGGGTTATCAATATCATCTAATTTATAAGAATAAATAAAGCCACCAATGGTTTCGGTACTTGGGCCCTGCTTGGAATAATCTGCATGTAAGGTAAGATATGCATTATCTGTAACGCCCATTCTTAGCCCGGCAGAAAAAACCCATTTTGGTATCATTTCCACTTTTGCATTGCCGTAAAATGAAACTTTTGCAGATTTATTAAAATGATGATAGGCTACTCCTAAAAATAAATTGTCATCTTCTTTTTCTCCTACCTGAGAATTAAAACTTATGCCGGCACTGCCATCCATATAAGTATAGTTGGGCTTTGTAAAAGTTTCACCATCGCCTAATGTTGGGTCATACCCGGTGCCATTATATTGGCTGTTGGTTGTCATTTTGCTGCGGTCAATTTTACGTTGCACCATGCCGCCCATAAAGCCAACAGAGAGATACATATTTTTATCTGCACTTAAAGATTTGTGATAATTTATCGCAGGCAAAATATGTGTTGCTGTTAAGGCAACTGTTCCGGCTTTATCGTACAGCACTTGCCCGGCAAGGGTTAAAAAATCTTCGCCATCACCCAAATGCAATTTATATTCTGCGTTAAATGATCCGGTTTGATAAGGAACGGTTACGGTATTCCATTGCGTTCTGTAAACACCCTGTATGCGTAAGTCGCCGATAAAAATGCCTGCCAGCGCAGGATTTCGTAATAAGGGGGTTTCTGAAAACTGAGAAAAATGAATATCCTGGCTATACCCTGAAGAGGAGATTGTTACCAGTAAAATGGAAAACCAAAAAAATTTATGTAAAGGTTTTTTCATTCAGGATTTTGGATATTTAATAATAGCTTTTGGCTACATATTGTAAACGCTTTCGGCAACATTTTATTTTAGTTTTTCTCGATTTATTTTATGATAAAAAATATTTTTAGCCTTATAAAAAAGCAAAGGGGCTGATAGAAATCAGCCCCGATGCAGTCATTATTAAACCAAGCGTCTTTATTGTATCAGCGCAATATTTCCTTTATACGTTAGTACGGTATTGTTCTCACATAAAATGTCAATTGTATAAACAAAAACATCTGCATTTAATTTTCGTCCTTTATGTGTGCCATCCCATCCGGCGGTGGCATCATTGGCATTAAAGTTTGCTTTTTCGTAAACCACTTCTCCCCAGCGGTTAAATATTCTAAAAGATTTTATGCTGAATAATCCTGATCCTCTTGGATAAAAAACATCATTCGCACCATCGCCGTTGGGCGAAAATGTATTGGGAATAAATACATTTGCATTGTTACACAAAACATAAACAGTTACCCTGTCTCTGGCCTTGCAACCGCCTGCGTTTGAAACCTCCACTAAAAATTCTGTTGTTTGTGCAGGCTTTACTGTAACTCCTGGAAATCTGTTTCTAAAAATACCTGAAGTAGGCGTCCACACTGAGGCGGTTACATCATTTGAGAGAACAGGATCCAGATCAATTGTTTGCCCAACATTAATGGTTTTATCTGCGCCGGCATTTACCGTAGGCATGGGAAAAACTGTAACAGGTACAAAAGCCGTATCATTAAAGCATCCTTTGTTATCACTGCCTATAACCCTGTAATTTGTAGTTGTAGTTGGGGTAACAATAGGGTTTGGTGATGATGTATTGTTTACACCAATAGCAGGTGTCCATGCAAAATTATCAGCGCCGCTAACAAATAATGTTGTTGATTTACCAATACAAATACTATCTGCATTGCCCGCAGTTATTTTAAATAATTGTTGAACAGATATGATTACAGAATCTGATGCTACACATCCGTTAACGCTTGTACCCTGCACAAAATATTGTGCTGTAGAATCGGGTGTTGCAACAGTGCTGTCACAACTGGTACAGGATAAAGAAGTTGCAGGTGCCCATGTATAACTGACTGCACCCGTTGCTGTTAATGTTATTGGGTTTCCTTTACAAATCCATGCGTCTGCATTGGTTACCACCTTTGGCAGTGGATATGCCTGCACCGTTTTTAAAGCAGTATCGCTGCAACCGCTGCTGTTTACAGCAACCAATTGTACAT
>JBKJLG010000028.1:0-5705 GCA_046596995.1 Chitinophagaceae bacterium | reverse complement strand
GTAAATATTATAAATTTATTTTTCTAAAATATCTGTGCCAAAGCACAGATATTTTTACTTAAAGGCAAAGAATAAATCCTTTTACTCTTCAAAATTAAGTGACTATAATACCTACTTAATTATCTTCAGTTCCTTTAAATTCAAGTTTGGTTTTTCCATTTCTCTTTTACGCATAAACCAGGCTATGGTAAATGTGGGAATGATATCGAACCCTGGTAACAGTTCCTCTATAAAAGAAAATGCCCCACCAAATAGTCCCAATTTTTTACCAAATAAATTATAAAAAATTATACCAGAAACCGGTGCCCATACCACATCCGTAAATTCACCTAGAAACGGCAAAAGGTAACTGGCACACCCAATAGCATCTAAAGTAATACAAAGTGAAAGTTCAGGAAGAGATTTTTTATCCATTTTTAATATTATATTTTTCGGTAATAAGTAGCAATTATTGTATTAAGAGTTGCATAAAGCTATGGTTGTTAAAGATTGGTTTTTGGCTTGTGTTGCAGCGTAATTAACGTACCTTTGCCGACCTAAAAAACAGGCAACACTTTAATTTGCCTTTTAAAAATTTATATGGAAATCAGGAACATCGCCATTATTGCACACGTAGATCATGGCAAAACAACATTGGTAGATAAAATTTTACACAGCACAAATATCTTCAGGGATAACCAGGAAACAGGTGAGCTTATAATGGATAGCAACGATCTGGAAAGAGAAAGGGGCATTACTATTTTCAGTAAGAATATTTCTGTAATGTACAAAGGCGTTAAGATTAACGTTATTGATACTCCTGGTCACGCCGATTTTGGCGGAGAAGTGGAAAGAGTTTTAAAAATGGCTGATGGCGTGGTTTTATTGGTAGATGCTTTTGAAGGACCAATGCCGCAAACACGTTTTGTATTGCAAAAAGCTTTGCAATTAAACTTAAAGCCAATAGTTGTAATTAATAAAGTTGATAAACCAAATTGCCGCCCCGATGAAGTACATGATGCGGTTTTTGAATTATTTTTTAATTTAGATGCAACCGAAGAGCAGCTTGATTTTCCTACCATTTACGGCTCTAGTAAAAATGGCTGGATGAATACCTCTCTTAATGAAACGGATAATATTTTTCCTCTTCTTGATACAATACTTGAAAAAGTACCACCTCCAAAAGTAACAGAAGGCAATCTTCAGTTGCAAATAACTTCTTTGGATTATTCATCTTTTTTGGGCAGAATTGCCGTTGGCAGAATTGCAAGAGGAATAATAAAAGACAGTCAGCCAATCTCTTTAATGAAACTTGATGGCAGCGTGCAAAAAAGCCGTGTAAAAGAATTATACATATTTGAAGGCTTAGGTAAGAAAAAAGTTGCAGAGGTTGTTGCAGGAGATATTTGTGCAGTGGTAGGTATCGAGGGCTTTAATATCGGCGAAACAATTGCAGATTTTGAAAATCCCGAAGCTTTACCTGTTACTAGTGTTGATGAGCCAACAATGAACATGCAGTTTAGTATTAACAACTCTCCCTTTTTTGGTAAAGATGGAAAGTTTGTAACCTCAAGGCACTTAAAAGACAGGCTTGAAAAAGAGCTTGAAAAAAATCTTGCATTAAGAGTTATGGATACAGGTAGTGCCGATAGCTTTATGGTTTTTGGCAGGGGGATTTTGCATTTAAGTATTTTGGTTGAAACCATGCGTCGTGAGGGTTTTGAAATTACTATTGGTCAACCACAAGTAATTACAAAAGAAATAAATGGTAAAAAATGTGAGCCTTATGAAAATCTTGTAGTAGATGTTCCGGGAGAATACAGTGGAAAAGTTATTGATCTGGTTACACAACGCAAAGGCGAAATGCTGATAATGGAAACCAAAGGAGAGATACAACATCTTGAATTTGAAATTCCTTCAAGAGGCTTGATAGGCTTACGTAGCAACATGCTTACCAATACGGCTGGTGAAGCAGTTATGGCTCACCGCTTTTTAGAGTACAAGCCATGGAAAGGTCCTATACCCGGCAGAAGCAATGGTGTATTGATCTCAAAAAGTACAGAAAGAACAACAGGTTATTCAATTGATAAATTGCAGGACAGGGGAAGATTTTTTGTTGACCCGGGACAGGATGTTTATGCAGGACAAATAATTGCAGAGCATATTAAGCCAGGCGATCTGGTAGTGAATGCTACGGAGCCAAAAAAATTAACCAACCACCGTGCAAGCGGAAGTGATGATGCAAGCAAGGCTGCGCCAAAAATTCAAATGACTTTGGAAGAATGTATGGAATACATTCAGCAGGATGAGTGTATAGAAGTAACCCCAAAAAGCATTCGTATGCGTAAGGTTATTTTAAATGAAGATGATAGAAAGAAGCAACAGAAAAGTATGCAAATGGAAGAAGTATAGTATTTCCTCCTAATAATAAATTTTATCCCTTGTTTTAAAAAGCAGGGGATTTTTTATTAATAAATTATTGTGCAAACTCGGGTAGGTGGACTGGATTCCAAACAATAAAACGAATGAGTCGTAAAAACAACAAAGGTTTCAAAAAATTGAAACCTTTGTTGCGGTAGATATATTAATTTGTAAACTATTTATCCATATTAAAATTTACCCCAACTCTGAAAGTGTTTTCCAAGGGGCTACGTGAAGCACTGCTTTGTGAAGAAATTATGTAGGAAAAATTTAATTCAACTTTACTAAAATTTATTCCTGCGCCTGCAGTAATATATTGACGATCTCCTTTAGTAGGTGCTTCATAAAAGTAGCCTGCCCTTAACATAAATTGATTGTCAAAAGAATATTCAGCACCAACAGATGCCTGAACTTCTCGCAATTCTTCTCTACTGCCGCCGGGTGCATCGCCAAATGAGTTAAACCAACTGCTAACCACTCCTTTGTTTCTATACTTTGAAATGGCAGCTGCATCAGATGCCGGGGTTGAGCCTGTACCGCCTAATGCCGGAGGGGTGGGAACAAGCAATTTATTCAGATCCAAGCCAAACGAAATTTTATTAGTCTCATCCAAAACTTTTACATAAGCAATTCCAATTCCTAGATTAGCAGGAATAAAACTTTTTTCATCTGAACTATTTGTGTAGGATATTTTTGAACCTAAATTACTAAGTGTAACACCCCAATTTAATCCTGAGGTATTATTGCTACCCCCAGTTCCATCATGAAATAAACTTAAATCAGCAGCCACAGAAGAGCCAGCTTCGTAAGTTTGTCCGTTATACGTACCCTCAGCTAATTTTGAGCGTATATACTTCACAGCAATACCAAGTCCAAGTTTACTCGATAATTTCCGTGAATATCCGGCATCAATCGCAAGCTCTCTTGGGGTAAAAGAATTTAAATTATTTCCATTTTCATCTGTAAATTGAATGCCTCCCAAACTAAAATACCGTATAGAAGCTGATATAGCCTGCGTTTCATCCAGTTTTTTATAACCTGCTGCAGATAACAAATAAACATCTCCAACCCCTAATCCTTTTAACCATGGTGTATATGTAAATGCAATACCAGAATTATTTTGAGCAAAAGGTAATTTAGCCCTGTTCCAAAAAGCTGAATTTGCATCTGGGGTAGTGGCAATGCCAATATCACCCATACCGCTGGATCTTGCATCGGGCGAAATGCGTAAAAAAGGAACCGCACTGGTTACTACGTTTATAGATTTATTTTGCGCCATTACGCCTGAACTGATACTTAAACTCAGGATAATTATCGAAGAAAGAATGTTTTTAAACATTGAATGAAATTTAGTCAATAAAAAATAGTGAAAATGGGTTATAAAACCCTGATCATACAAATAAACGGTAAAAACATAATCTTGGATTTTTTAACAGAAAGAAAACCTAAATATTTAAAACCGTATTAATAAAAAGGTCGTAAGTCAAACACGTGTATGCCTGATTTTTTATCAGAACCGCCTTAGATATTAAACATTTTAAAAATTTAACATGACACAAAAGATTACTCACACAAGACTGTTACAGTTTATTGCGGTGGTATTTAGCTTTCTAATCATTACTGTTATTTTAATGTCTTCCAGTCACAGAGAAGCTCCATTGATTTCGGATGATCCGCTTGCAGATAACACTGACCTTTATGCTTTTAGAAGCCCCGATGACCCGAACAAAATTAATATTATAGCGAACTTTATTCCTTTTGAGCTACCGCAGGGTGGTCCTAATTTTAATACGTTTGGTGAAAACATCAGGTACGAAATTCATATTGATAACAATACCGCTACCCCGGGAGATGATATTACCTACCGTTTTACTTTTACCAGAGTAAATGAAGACCCTACTACTTTTTTTAATATTCGGTTGGGAAAAAGAAATTTACGTACTAGTTACAGATGCGAAAGGAGTTTAGATGGAGGAGCAACTTTTACTACAATCGTTGCAAATGGCAATGTACCACCAGCTAACATTGGACCACGTTCAATTAGCGGAGGTGCAGGTTTAAATACTCCTGATTATAACACTTTAATTACAACATCTATTGCAACATCTACTACAGGTGAAAAAGTATTTTGTGGTCCCGCAGATGATCCGTTTTATGTTGATTTGGGTGGAATTTTCGATTTAGGTGATGCACCAAGACAATCAATGAGATCAAGAGATGGATTGGCCAGGTACAATACACATTCAATTTGTTTACAAATAGATATTGCAACCTTATCAAAAAATAAACAACCTGTATCTGCTGCTGCAAATATTTTAGATGCAAATTATATAATAGGAGTTTGGGCTTCTGCAAGCAGGCTAGCCACTAAAACTTTGAATACATCTACTCCTGGATCAGTTGAAACAGGAAATTATGTTCAGGTTTCAAGGATAGGAATGCCATTAACCAATGAAGCAGTTATACCTATCGGTATGAAAGATCTTTGGAATTTTAGAACTCCTTATCAGGATGGAGCTAGTCCTTCAACTTTCCGTGGATTTTTTGATAACCCGGAATTAGCATTATATATGGATGACAGCAAATTCGGAGGAGCTGTACCAGCCTTTAGAGCATTAAGAATTCAGACGCGTTCATTACAAGCATTTGATTTTCGCAATGGTGCAAATGGTTTATTTGGATTGAAAGGTACTGCCGCAGTAAATGGAACCGCATTAGCGGAACCACCTGCAGGATTTGGACATTTATTATTGCCAGGGGCAGGGCAACCACGTTCGGTAGATCTTTGGCCTATTTTTCATACAGGAGTTCCAAATTTACCACCGTATCAATTGGCTGTTAATAAAGAAGGCGGAAGCCCTTTAAAACCAGGCAAACCGTTTATCAATAATTTTTTACCTAACGGTGGAGACATGTTAAGATTAAATATGGCTGTGCCTCCTACACCTCGTAACGATCCTAAATTCAGTTCACTCGGTTTAATACAGGCTGCTGTTTTAGGTTTAACAGATCCTCTTTACAATAAAGATCAATCAATTCAATTTATTCCAAATATGGATGGCTTCCCTAACGGACGCAGACTTGAAGATGATGTTACAAGAATAGAATTACAAGCTGTTGGTGGTGTTGTATTAGCAGCAATAGGATTATGGTACGATGATTTTAATCCTTTAGAATTCAAAGCTTCTCCTGTAACCAACCAGTTAATAAATGTTTTACAATACTCAACCGGAGTGGAGAGGAATGATACAACATTTAAAGCTGCATTTCCTTACGTTCAAACTCCATGGAGAGGAACAAACATT
>JBKJLG010000287.1:0-3340 GCA_046596995.1 Chitinophagaceae bacterium | reverse complement strand
AGCAAGCATGCTGAGTCCTTACTTACGCAGTGCCGATGCCTCTTCAACATTTCAACCAGCAGGCAGCTATGCAACCACAGCGCAAAACAATTTAAAACTGAATATCAGTGATACGGCTGCAATGTTGGCAAATTATCAATCCAGGATTAATACTAACACAAGCAACATTGCATTAAAATTAAACATTAGTGATACGGCTTCGATGTTAAGCAATTACCGGACATCGTATCAGCCAATAGGCAACTATGCAACCACTGCACAAAACAATTTAAAAGTAAACATCAGCGATACCGCTGCAATGCTTTCGCCTTATGCCAGAACCGCCAATATCGGTTCTGAAATAACAGGTGTTACCAATGTTACGCATAACACAGGTTTTCCTGATAATAAAACTTATTGGAGTTATGTCGTTACTACAGATGGTTTCCCGGTAACCGGTTTTTTAAGTGGGATAAGAAAAGGAACTTCACATACTCAGAGAATTCAATCTGAAAATGGTGAGAGAACACTATCAAGATATTGGCTGGACGGAGCTATAACATGGAGTAGATGGGTAAAATACGTGGAAGAAAATGATTATACTGCAAAAGGGGTTTTGCTGGCCGGAACAGATGCCTACAATTTTTCACAGCTTACCCCTGGTGCAGACGGAACAATTTTAACGGTGGACAACAGCACTGCAACAGGTTTAAAGTGGGTTCCAAATAATAAAGTAAACATTAGTGATACGGCTGCAATGTTGGCGAACTATCGTTCAACATTAAATGCGAATACCAATAACATTGCATTAAAGCTTAATATCAGCGATACCGCTTCAATGCTGTCGCCTTATGCTAAATCTTCCATTGTAAGTAATAAAGTCAACATTTCTGACACCGCTTCAATGCTGTCGCCATATGCTAAATCTTCTATTGTAAGTAATAAAGTCAACATTTCTGATACAGCTGCAATGCTGTCTTCATATGCAAAATCAACATCATTAAATAGTAAAGTAAATGTGAGTGATACAGCTGCAATGCTGTCTTCATATGCAAAATCAACATCATTAAATAGTAAAGTAAATGTGAGTGATACTGCAGCAATGTTGAGTCCTTACCTACAAAATTCAACAGCATCATCAACCTATCAGCCAATTGGTAATTATGCAACAAGCGCTCAAAATAATTTAAAGCTTAATATTAGTGATACAGCTGCAATGCATAATTTTTATCAACAGGGGTTTTATAATTCCTCATTTGATACTGCATCAAGGTCTTTATCTTTCACAAGATTAGATGGTTCACAACAATCAATTGTAATACCGAGAGGAACAGCAAGCGGGGTTGCAGGTATTGCTACACTTTCAAATAGTGTAACAGGTAACAATGTAACTATAAACGGAGACAATGGCGCTACTACAACGTTTAGTAAAGCAGACAGCAGAATAGCAGGCACTGATATTACCAATTGGAACAATAAAGTAAACATCAGCGATACAGCTGCCATGCTTTCACCTTATTCCAAAACAGCAACAGTAAATGGTAAATTAAATATTTCCGATACTGCTGCCATGCTTTCAAATTATAAGTCTGCGATCAATACAAATACAGCTGCAAATGCTACCAATGCAAATAATATTGCATTAAAAGTAAACATCAGCGATACCGCGGCTATGCTTTCTCCTTATTCAAAAAGCACAACTGTAAATGGTAAATTAAATATTTCCGATACTGCTGCAATGCTTGGCAATTACAGAACATCTTACCAGCCGATTGGCAACTATGCAACATCAACACAAAATAATTTAAAGGTTAACATCAGTGATACAGCTGCAATGCTTGCAAATTATCAATCAGCAATAAATACAAATAAAAATAATATTGCAACAAATGCCAATAACATTGCCCTAAAAATAAACATCAGTGATACGGCTGCGATGCTTTCGCCTTATGCCAGAACCGCTAATCTCGGATCTGAAATAACAGGTGTTGTCAATGCTACGCCTAACACAGGTTTTCCGGAAAATAAACCATATTGGAGCTCTGTTACTACTACAGATGGATTCCCGGTAACAGGTTTTTTAACAGGTATAAGAAAAGGAACATCACATACACAAAGAATTCAATCTAATAACGGTGGGAGAACACTTTCAAGATATTGGATTGATGTGGCTATAACATGGAGTATATGGATTGATTATGTCGAAAAAAATGATTATACCTCCAAAGGTGTTTTACTGGCAGGTTCAGGTTCAAATAGTTTTACGCAGCTTACACCGGGTGCAGCAGGAACAATATTAACTGTGGACAACAGCACTGCAACAGGTTTAAAGTGGGTTCCAAATAATAGTGTAAACATCAATGATACGGCTGCAATGTTATTAAATTACAGAACATCATATCAGCCGATAGGCAACTATGCAACTACAACACAGAACAATTTAAAACTGAACATTAGTGATACGGCATCCATGTTAAGCAATTACAGAACATCTTATCAGCCGATAGGCAGTTATGCAACTACAACACAGAACAATTTAAAATTGAATATCAGTGATACGGCATCAATGCTTAGTAATTACAGAACATCGTACCAGCCAATTGGCAACTACGCAACCACTGCACAAAATAATTTGAAACTTAATATCAGTGATACTGCGGCAATGCTTGCAAACTATAGATCTGCTATTGTCACCAACACGAATAATATTAATACCAATACTACTAATATAGCTTTAAAACTAAATATCAGTGATACAGCTGCAATGCTGGCGCCATATAAAACAGCAAATATTCCAGTAACAATGGCCTCATCAACTATTGATGCTACCACCACAAGCCTTACAGATGTGGTGTTAACCGGTATGACAATTACACCCGGAGCAGGAGATTATTTAGTTTTCTTTACGGGATCTATGCAAAATACCAATTCTAATAAACAAGGTACGGTTTCTATTTACAGTAATGGAGTTCAAATCGCATCTTCAGTCATAAGATCAAGTAATTCCGGAGGTATACCCATACCTATTGCTACTAATGCCTATATAACCGGCTTAACAGCAGGGCAAACAATTGACATACGATGGAATGTATTATCGAACACAGGAACTTTTCATCAGAGAACTTTAATAGTTCAGAGAGTAAAATAATTTTAAGTACTGCATGCAAGAATTATGAAATATCTTATAAGCATATTATTATTATCATTATTTACTGCAAAAAGCTTTTGCCAGATAATAAATAATGGCAGTGCAATAAGCGTATCCACAGGTACAATTTTAACGGGTGATAGTCTGCAAAATAGCAATGGAACTTTTGCAAACGCCGGTCTGTTATTTTTAAAAAATAATTTTATCAATAGC
>JBKJLG010000343.1:0-2849 GCA_046596995.1 Chitinophagaceae bacterium | reverse complement strand
GTAATTGCTATTGTAGGCGGGTTTCTGGTTTTCAATTTTTATATATGGGATCAACCGCTCCTTCAAATCAGGATGAATACCCCAAATTTTCCTGATGTCTTCCGGTTTGTAAAAATGCCCTCCTTTGGATAAATATTTTTGTATGGTAGCAATGGTTTTATCTTTTACACCAAGCCTTTGCCAGTCTGCTGCTGAAGCAATATTAGGATCAAAATAAAAAACTTCACCTTTAAAATTTGAATATCTTTTTTCAGAAGGCTCATAATTAGCTGTGTAGCTGTCATTGTAATCTTTATCAAAATTTTTGTAGCCTACATTACTATCTGCCTGAATTTTTAATTGCGCTACCTGCTTTTCGAAAGATGTATAATCGTAAGTTTTATTCTTTATAAAATAAGGATAAAAAAATGGCAGCATTGCAGAAATAAAAATGATAATAAGCAGGGCAATCACTCCTTTGCGTTCTTTTTTAGTAAAACTTAAATATTGCCGGACAAAGTTTTTAAACATAGGTTATATATGTTTAGTATTATGCCTTATAATTATTAATAAGAATTATTTCATTGCAAAAATCATACTCTTGCTTATCGTTGCTGCTAACAATTATCAGGCGGTTTGTACAATATTCATCAATTAGTCTCTTATACAATTCAATTCCCTCTTCATCAAGATTTGTACAAGGTTCATCTAACAAAACAACAGATACGTCAGAAAAAATTGCATGCGCTAATTTTACCCGCTGCTTCATGCCGCTGCTGAAATATCTAATTTGTTTCTGCGCGGCCGCCTCTAAATTAATTAATGTTATTATTTTTTTTGTATCAAGAGAAGGCAGCCATTTTTTTAATGCACCATGGAAATTTAAAAATTCACTAAGCGTCATTTCTTCTACTAGCTCAAGATAAGGTGCAGCAAAGGAAATGTTTTCATACACGTTTTCCGGCGGTATAATTTTGCCGTTTGCAGTGTACTCAATAGTGCCTTCATTAAAAAGTGTAGCGCCTGCAATAATTTGTAACAGCGTTGATTTGCCAGAGCCGTTAGCGCCTGTAATCGCATAGCTTATACCCGCAACAAATTCGTAGTTCAGGTTTTTAAAAATCCATTCCCTGTTGAAGCGCTTACCAACATTTGTAAGCTTAATCTTCATCATTAATATCTTTTGCAGATGCCCTTATTATACCCCGCTTGCTGGAAGTAATAAAGTTTATTATCTCCCGGGTTTCAGGTGTTTCAGGTAAATTTTTAGTAACAGCATCAAGAGCTTGTGTAGTGTTGAGTCCGCGTAAAAAAATATTCCGGTAAACTTCTAGTATCTCATTTATTTTTTCAGGAGAAAACCCTCTTCTCTGCAAGCCTACAGAATTTATACCCACATAACATAAAGGTGAACGCCCTGCTTTTACATAAGGGGGAACATCTTTTCTAATTTCTGTATTGCCCGCAATGTAAGTGTGGGGACCAATTACAGCAAATTGTATTGCAGCTGCCATACCACCAATTATTGCATAATCACCCACAATAACATGACCAGCCAGTTGCACAGTGTTGGCAAGTATTACATGATCGCCAATAATACAATCATGAGCAATATGAGAATATGCCATAAGTAAGCAATTATTGCCTATTACAGTTTTCATCCTGTCTTTAGTGCCACGATTGATGGTTACACACTCCCGAATGGTATTATTATCACCAATAACAACATTTGTTTTTTCGCCAACAAATTTTAAGTCCTGAGGAATTGCACCAATAACAGCGGAGGGAAAAATCTTGCAATTTTTTCCGATAACCGTGCCGCCTAAAATAACGGCATGAGACATTATATGTGTGTTATCGCCTATGGTGACTTCACCCTCAATAACTGCAAAAGGATCAATAGTAACATTGTTGCCTATAATTGCTGAAGCGTTTATGTATGCTAAGGAACTGATCATGATTAAGTGTTAGGTCGTTTTACTATTTGGGCTGTAAGGATGGCTTCTGTTACTAATTTATCTCCTACATAAACAGTTCCCCGCATTTCGCAAATACCTCTTCGTATGGGATGGATAAGTTCCATTTTTAAAATGAGGGTATCGCCGGGCACTACTTTTTGTTTGAATTTACAGTTGTCTATTTTTAAAAAATAAGTATCGTATTTATCTTCTGTATTTCGGGGGATAGCAATAAAGCCGCCTGCCTGTGCAAGCGCCTCAGTTAATAATACACCCGGCATAACCCTGTTTCCGGGAAAATGCCCCTGGAAAAAAGGCTCATTATAAGTCACATTTTTTATAGCAACCACATGTGTATCAGATAACTCCATTATTTTATCTACCAGTAAAAAAGGATACCTGTGCGGCAATGTTTTTTCAATTGCCTGAATATCTAATAAAGGCACCTGGTTGGGATCGTACTTGGGAATATCCTGGCGATGCCTGTTCTTTTTAATGTGCTCTTTTATTTTTTTTGCAAACTTTATGTTGGATGAGTGACCCGGGCGGTTGGCAATTATATGTGCTTTAAAAGGGAACCCAACCAACGCAAGATCTCCCACAACATCCAGCAATTTATGCCTTGCAGGTTCGTTAGGGTAGCGTAATTCAAGATTATTTAAAATTCCTGATTCACTGATCTTAACATCTTTTTTATTAAAAATTTTAGATATCCGGTTTATCTGATCTTCTGAAACTTCTTTATCAACCACTACAATGGCATTGTTTATATCACCGCCCTTTATAAGATTGTTTGCTATTAAAAATTCCAGCTCATGAAAAAAACAAAAGGTTCTGCTGGAAGCTATTTGTTTATTAAAATCTGCAATATTTTTTAGTGATGCATGCTGCGTACCTAAAACAGGAGAATTA
>JBKJLG010000358.1:0-3582 GCA_046596995.1 Chitinophagaceae bacterium | reverse complement strand
TTTAAAAATTAAACCACCGTTTATGAAATTTTTGTATTGCACGTTTCTTTTCTTTTATATTAATACCAGCGCCCAAATTCAAAAAGCGCCCAATCGCAAAGATGGCGAAGGACCCTGGTCGCAACTCATCATTAGGGGTGTTACACTTATTAATAGTACCGGTGCACCACCAATCGGGCCTGTTGATATTGTTATAGAGAATAACCGCATCCTCTCAATTAGTAATGTAGGTAGTCCCGGCGTTCCCATTAATGAAAACAGGCGACCTAAATTAAAAGAGGGTGGCAAAGAGCTGAATTGCGAGGGCATGTATGCATTACCCGGCTTAATTGATATGCATGGTCATATTGGTGGCTCAGAACAAGGAACTCCCGCCGAATATGTTTTTAAATTATGGATGGCGCATGGCATTACAACCATTCGTGATCCATCAGCAGGAAATGGGTTGGAGTGGGTGCTTGATCAAAAAAGAAAAAGTGAAAAAGATTCCATAACAGCGCCCAGAATATTTGCTTATACTTCTTTTGGCCAAGGTGCGAAACAACAAATAACTACACCACAATTGGCAATTGACTGGGTAAGGGATAATGCAAAAAAAGGAGCGGACGGAATTAAATTTTTCGGTGCACCTCCTCAAATTATGGATGCTGCTTTACGTGAAAATAAAAAACTCGGACTTCGTTCCGCTATGCATCATGCACAAATGGATGTGGCAAGATGGAATGTATTACAGTCTGCACGGGCAGGGCTTACTTCTATGGAACATTGGTATGGATTACCGGAAGCTTTATTCAATGATAAAACAATTCAAAATTATCCTCTTACGTATAATTATGCTAATGAAGCACATCGCTTTGAGGAAGCGGGAAAGCTTTGGAAACAGGCAGCAGCTCCATACACAGATCATTGGAACAAAGTGATGAATGAATTGTTGAGCCTCGATTTTACCCTCGATCCTACTTTTAATATTTACGATGCCAATCGTGATCTCCATCGGGCAAGAAGAGCTGAATGGCATGAAGATTATACACTGCCATCCTTATGGAAATTTTATGAGCCAAGCCGCCAGTCTCATGGATCATATTGGTTAAACTGGGGCACAGAACAGGAGATACAATGGAAAGAAAATTATCGCCTATGGATGACCTTTATAAATGAATACAAAAACCGTGGCGGCAGGGTAACTGCCGGAAGTGATAATGGTTTTATTTATCAAACCTATGGCTTTGGTTATATCCGTGAGCTGGAGTTGTTGCGGGAAGCAGGATTTCATCCTTTAGAAGTAATCAGGTCAGCAACGTTATACGCAGCACAGGCATTGGGTGCAGAAAAAGATCTGGGTTCTGTAGAGCCTGGAAAGTTTGCTGATATTGTAATTATTGATGCCAACCCTTTGGAGAATTTGCAAGTACTTTATGGAACCGGGGCAATTAAATTAACAGCAGATAATAAGATAATTCGTGCAGGTGGGGTTTTGTATACTATTAAAAATGGAATTGTTTACGATGCAAAAAAATTGTTAGCAGATGTAAAGAGAATGGTGGATGATGAAAAGAAAAAGACCGGATGGAAATTAATTCAACCCGGGTTTTAAATTTTAATAATGAGTGAAGAAGATAAAATAACGGAAGAAAATTCTGAAGAAAAAATAATAAATTCTAATGAAGAAAATATTCCCGAACCACAAACTCAAAACTACCAACCACAAACTGATAATATGGAAGTACATCATCCACACCACATAACACATAAAAAGAAATGGGGAGAATACCTATTGGAATTCTTTATGCTTTTTCTTGCTGTGTTCTGTGGATTTTTGGCAGAATATCAATTGGAGCATAAAATAGAAGGCGACCGGGCAAAAGAACTCGCAAAAAGTTTTTATCAGGAGCTAAAAAAAGATTCCATTACAGCTGCTTTAAAAGTACAAAACCGAATCAAACAAGAAAAGTCTTTAAATTATTTAATAAATTATTTTAAGGACAGCAGCTTGGATAAAGTTTCCAAAACATTTGCCGTAAGTTATGAGTATGGAATTGATTTTCGTTCTCCATCCATTTTTGAACCCAGAAAAATAATTTTAGAGCAACTAAAAAATTCAGGTTCATTAAGGTATTTTAAAGATGACAGCTTGCAGGCACTGATAGGGGATTTAACAGTTGCCATTAACAACATTTATGATCGCCAGGAACTTGAAACTAAATTCAGATTTCAATATATTGATCCATTAATTATGCAACTGGCTGATTATGATTTTGATGAAAAGTTGCGGGAGAAAAACGAGAATATTTTTGAAGCAATAGTAGCTTTTGAAAAAGGAGATATAAATATTCCTTTTTACATATATCAACCAGAAAAGATAGACAGACATAAAGTAGTCAGGCTTTTGCATGTTTTCTCATCCAACACACTTAGCTCAACCCGTATATCTTTCATAGGTAAGTACATGGAAATAAATGCAGCTTTATTAAAACGGATAAGAAAAGAATATAGGTTTAAAGATTAATTACCAATCGGCTGTGGCATTTAAAGCAGCAATAATATCATAGAAAAATGCAGGAAGAAGAAACCAACCGTTGGAAAAGCAGACTGCTGCGATTTCTTTTATATATCGCCGTAGGATTTCTATGTGCTTTTTTATATCGTGAACTAAAAAATTAAATGGACCAAAAAGTGAAACTGCCTGAAGGAGAGGATCGGATACCGGATGTGGAATCGCCGCAAGAGCAACCGGTAAATGAAATTGCAAAAGCTGATGCAGCAAATGATCAGGACACTTCATTCACAAAGCCTGTTACCAATATAGAACAACTTTCAACAATAAATCATCAATCAGAAAAAGAAATGGAAGTACATCATCATACTCACCCTGCTCACGGAAAGAAAAATTGGAAAGATTATTTCTGGGAATTTTTGATGTTGTTCCTGGCTGTATTCTGCGGGTTTTTCGCGGAGTACCAACTGGAGCATAAGATTGAAAGAGACAGGGAGAAGCAGTATATGACTTCTTTAATAACAGATATTAAAGAAGATATAAATTATATTAATGAACAACTAGTCATTTACAGATGGAAACAGTCATTGCTCGACAGTTTAATTAATAGGGTTGATTCCTATTCGACAATTGTAAACACGAATGATCTGTATTACTACGCCAGGTTAGCATCTAAAAACGATATTTTTCCTGCCAATACCCGAACCATTGACCAAATGAAAAATTCCGGAGGTTTCAGGTTGATAAGAAAGGAACAGGTGGCTAGTGCTATTATGGCTTATTATTCTGAGCTGCCTCAAATTCAATCCTTAGAATTAACGGAGCAGAGTGAAACAAATGAATACAGAAAAATTGCAGTTCAGATTTTTAGTGCTTTTGTATTCAATGAAATTAATTCTACCAGTAAAGTGATGCGGCCTGCTAATAACCCTGCGTTGCGGACTATGGATAAAAAGTTATTGGGTGATTTGGCAGGCTGGGTGCACTACATTAAGAACACAAGGATTGGTCTTTCTGAATATAAAAAAAGCCTTCTTAAAAAAGGAGAAAAACTCATCCGTCTTATTCAAGAAGAATATCATTTAAAA
>JBKJLG010000124.1:0-3460 GCA_046596995.1 Chitinophagaceae bacterium | reverse complement strand
TATAAAGCAACAATATTTGCAAGATATTCAAATCTGTCCCAGCCTGCTTGAGCAATCAATTGTTCTTCATCCAAATTTAAAATTGATTGCTCAAGCAGGCTGGGACAGATTTGAATATCTTGCAAATATTGTTGCTTTATATCTTCATCAAAATCACTTTTGCTGTATGGCTGATCTTCCATTACACCAATTGGATATCTTAGATCAGTTTGGTGTGTCATAACGTTCGAGTATTTGCGAAGGCATGGATTTATTACTCGTCCAGCCTCGGTAAAATGGACAATTGAAAATATTTTATTGAAGTTATGAACTAAACCTGAACATTGAATATCGAGACCTAATCGCTACTGGTTCTTGCATATAGCTGTTTGTCAATCAAAGTTAATTTCTATACTGTCAAATTTAAGCTTGTTAGGTGGCACACTGAACTTGATTTGATTTTTGTCAAAAACCAGATTTGGATCAAAGCTATATCCTTTAATATCGTCTCTAAAATCAGCGAAGTGTCCACCAACTTCGCTCTGAAATAAATATCCTAAAATATAATCATAGTCTTTTTTTGCTAATCCAATTGGTATTCCAATCCAACCTTCGTCAAGATTTATATTTATGAATTTAAGTTTTCCCTCTTTATCAAACTCCTTTAGATTTAAAAGATACGTGTTTGCTCTTTTTGAAGTATTAGGTTTATTATCCCAGTATTTGTCAACTTTATAAACTTTTATATTATTACCTGCTTTGCCATTTGTGTAAACAGTCGCACCTATTGGTTTCCCTATAATTCTTGCAGAACCTGCCAGCCACTTTAAAATAATTGGATGCTTTATTGAAGTTAGTCCAATAATAATTGCAAAACAGATAAGAAGTCCAATAGTAATTTTTAAAAGTTTACTAATTGTCATATTTAAATAGCTGACATCTTATTTGTTTACAATCTCTATCAACTCAATGTCGAATACAAGTGTTGCTCCACCCGGAATTGCATGACCTGCTCCTCTTTCGCCATAACCAAGGTCAGATGGAATAAATAATTTCCACTTGCTACCCACAGGCATTAGTTGCAAAGCCTCCACCCAGCCTTGTATTACACCACCAACGGGTATTACCAGGGGCTGTCCTCTTTTGTAGGAATTATCAAAATCTTCGATGCCATTATACAACCTTCCGGCATAATGTGCTTTAACAGTATCGGTTGCTTTTGGCTTTGGGCCGGTACCTTGTTTAATTATTTCATACTGCAGGCCGCTGGGCAGCTCTACAACACCGGGGCGCTTTTTGTTTTCTGCAAGAAATTTCTTTCCTTCTTCTTTTACTACAGAATTTTTGTTGCTCATATATTCCATTAATTTAGTTTGAATTGTCATGCTGCTTTGTTCAGGGGTTAATAATAATTTTTTTTTG
This sequence comes from Chitinophagaceae bacterium, assembly GCA_046596995.1. Lineage (GTDB taxonomy): Bacteria > Bacteroidota > Bacteroidia > Chitinophagales > Chitinophagaceae > Ginsengibacter. Next base: position 2,059 of record JBKJLG010000124.1, on the reverse strand, counting down.
CCATATACATCTTCAAAAGCTTTTTTCACAAGTGCGGCGTTTATATTTTTTGCTCCCTGCGATTTATAATATGCGGCACCTTCCAGTCCTATAGCATAGCTAAAGCTGTCAACTCCATTTTTAAAAACAGGGGTAATAATTTTTACAGTTTTTTTTGAAACTGTTTTTTTTGCTGTGGAAGTTTTTTTTGTTTGCGCCTGGGCAGCAATTGATAAAATTAAACAGAAAACGATTACAATGTTCTTCATCAGGTTTTTATTTTTTGTTGGTTAATTTTTTACAAATTTAGTCTTCACGAAAATCTTTACCCGTAAGGCTGATAAAAACATCTTCGAGGCTGGCGGCTTTTGTAACTTTTGGCCGCTCAAAACCGGTGGCAACCAGGTCGTCAATTAATTTATCTGGCGAAGCCATTGCAATTATTTTTCCTTCATCCATAATAGCAACCCTATCGCACAGTTGCTCAGCTTCATCCATATAATGCGTAGTAATAATAACAGTGGCGCCCTTATCCCGAATGTTTTTTATCAGTTCCCACAAATTTCTTCTTGCCTGTGGGTCAAGCCCGGTTGTTGGCTCATCTAAAAAAATTACTTTAGGTTGATTGATCAATGTTGTAGCAATGGAAAATCTTTGCTTTTGTCCGCCGCTTAATTCTTTGTATTTACTTTTTGCTTTTTCAGTAAGATTAACCATCTCAAGTAAGTCGTATGGTTTAACCGGCTGGTTGTAAAGCCCGCCAAATAAATTTATTAATTCAATAAGATTAAGACCGGGGTAATAGCCTGAAGATTGTAACTGTACGCCGATTATTTTTTTAATTTTATCGGGTTCATTATCCAGGTCAAAATCATCTACAATAACCTTCCCCGAAGTTTTATCACGCAGGGTTTCAATAATTTCTAAAGTGGTTGATTTGCCTGCACCGTTGGGGCCTAACAAGCCAAATATCTCGCCTTCAAAAACATCAAAAGAAATTCCCTTAACAGCAGAAAAATTTCCATAATCTTTTTTAAGGTCTTTTACAGATATTATTGTTTTCATTGTATTTTTTCTGAGAATAGTTAGGTTAACATTAAGCATTCAAAAATCCTTCAAGCTCTTCCATCATAGTTTTACTGCCAATAAAAAAAGGCGTACGCTGGTGAAGCTCCGTTGGCTCAATATCTAAAATTCTTTGTTTACCATCTGTAGCTTTACCGCCCGCTTTTTCCACAATAAATGCAAAGGGATTACACTCGTACAACAAACGCAATTTGCCTTTTGGTTTATCCGTTGTGCCGGGGTACATAAAAATTCCGCCTTTTACTAAATTGCGGTGTACATCAGCTACCATGCTACCTATGTAACGCTGTGTATAGGGTCCACCATTAGTTTTATTCTTCTTTTGACAACCATCAATGTATTTTTTCACATTCTCATCGTACTGAAAAAAATTGCCATGATTTACTGAATAAATTTTACCCACCTCAGGGCATTTAATATCAGGATGACTTAATGAATATTCACCAATTGAAGGATCAAGTGTAAAGCCGTTGACACCTCTTTTTGTTGCATAAACGAATATGGTTGATGATCCGTAAATTATATAGCCCGCAGCCACCTGTTTGTTGCCGGGCTGCAAAAAATCTTTTAATTCAACAGGTGTGCCCTTTTCGGTAACACGCCTGTAAATACTAAAAATAGTCCCGATAGAAACGTTCACATCAATATTGCTGCTGCCATCCAGCGGATCGAACATGCAGATGTATTTTGAATTATTACTAACTGCATCATCAAACACAACAATTTCATCCATCTCTTCGCTGGCAATACCGGCGCAGCTAATACCATGGCGCAACACACCCATAAAATGATCGTTGGCAAACTCATCCATTTTTTTCACTTCTTCGCCCTGCACATTTACATTACCGGTATCGCCTAGAATATCTACCAGTCCGGCTTTATTCACTTCTACATTTACTCTTTTTGCTGCAAGGCCAATATCTCTTAGCAATCCCGATAATTCTCCCGTTGCCTGCGGAAAATCACGCATTTGCTGAATGGTGAACTCGTCCAG
>JBKJLG010000321.1:0-3356 GCA_046596995.1 Chitinophagaceae bacterium | reverse complement strand
GTATTGCTTTTAAAGTAAGCAGTAAGATAGATAGCCGCACCATTTTGGATGTTGGAGGCGCTGAGCAACTAATTGGAAAAGGTGATATGCTTATCAGTTATAATGGTGAGCTTACCCGTTTACAATGTGCATTTGTTGATACACCAGAAGTTGATAGTGTAACAGAATTTATCGGCGATCAGCGTGGATATTCTCAGCCATTTTTATTACCAGAATATGTTGATGAAAAAGAATTGGAAGCTAGAGGCTTTGATGTAAATGACAAAGATCCTTTGTTTGATGATGCAGCAAGATTGATCGTTATGAGCCAGCAGGGAAGCACCTCTTTATTACAAAGAAGAATGAAACTGGGTTACAATCGGGCCGGCAGATTAATGGATCAACTGGAAGCTGCAGGTGTTGTAGGGCAAAACCAGGGAAGTAAAGCACGGGAAGTTTTGATAAAAACAGAAAGCGAATTGCAGCAATATTTATCAGAATAAACTACCTACTATAATTGGGCGCCTCTCTCGTAATTTCAATATCATGTGCATGACTTTCTTTCATCGCGGCATTAGTAATTTTTACAAAAGTTGCCTGTTGCAAAGCATTAATATCTTTTGCACCGCAATAACCCATGCCCGCTCTTAAGCCGCCGGTAAACTGATGCACAACTTCCTGTAAAAAACCTTTATACGCAACACGACCTTCTATCCCTTCGGGTACAAATTTTTTCACTTCATCTTCCACATCCTGAAAATAGCGATCACTGCTGCCCTGTGCCATAGCACCCAATGATCCCATGCCACGATATTGCTTAAATTTTCTTCCCTCATAAATAATTGTTTCACCGGGACTTTCTTCCGTACCGGCAAAAACATTACCCATCATCACGCAACTTGCACCAGCGGCAAGCGCCTTAACCATGTCGCCTGTATAACGAATTCCTCCATCGGCAATTATGCCAATTTTTTTATTTTTTAGAGCTGATGCTGCTTCCATTAACGCAGTAATTTGGGGTACTCCTGCTCCTGCAACAATCCTCGTTGTACAAATAGAACCCGGACCAATTCCCACTTTCACTGCATCGGCGCCGGCTTCTGCAAGGGCTTTTGCTCCGGCACCAGTTGCAATATTTCCTGCAATTACCTGTATATTTTTAAAATTACTTTTTATCTTTTTTAATGCACCAATAACACCTTTTGTATGCCCATGAGCGCTATCAAGACAGATCACATCAACCCCTACCTGTTGCAAAGCATCCACTCTGTCATTAATGTCCTTTGTAATGCCAACACCAGCACCAGCTAATAACCGTCCGAAAGAATCTTTGGCAGCATTAGGATGATTGTGCACCTGTAAAATATCCCGGTAGGTTATCAGTCCTTTTAAAATACCAGACTTATTTACAACCGGCAATTTTTCAATTTTATATTTTCTTAAGATGGATTGTGCTTTTTTAAGATCTGTACCTTCCGGCGCCGTTATAAGATTTTCTTTCGTCATCACCTCACTTACTTTTCTTTTATAATTATCCTCAAAACGAAGGTCACGGTTGGTTAAAATGCCAACGAGTTTTCCATTGGCATCTACAATAGGTATGCCCCCTATTTTATTTTCTTTCATCAATTGCAATGCATCCCCAATAGTAGCTTCTACTAATAATGTAATTGGGTCGAATATCAAACCGCTCTCACTTCTTTTTACTTTTCTAACTTGCGCCGCCTGGTTTTCAATACTCATATTTTTATGCAAAATTCCGAGACCGCCTTCTCTTGCAAGCGCAATAGCAAGGGCAGCTTCGGTAACTGTATCCATTGCTGCAGATAGCATAGGCACATTGAGGGTAATACTTTTTGTAAGCTGAGTCTGGATATTTACATCCCGTGGAAGCACTTCGCTGTAGGCAGGCATAAGAAGAACGTCATCAAACGTTAAACCATCACCAAAAAAATTTTTTGAAATATTATCTGCGGAGTTATTTATTGTTGCCATCCACAAAAGTAAGGCAAATAGTGAAATGGTCAGTGGTCAAATGGTCAATGGTGAAGATTTAATTGTTGTGAATAGTCAATAGTCCTTTTGTCTCCTAATTGGAAATTTAATCCCCTCACTCATCTTCTCTATTTCCCCCCCGTTGGGGGAGATAGAGGGGGCTACAATTTCCATTAGTTCAATATCAAAAACCAGTTCTTTACCGGCGAGATGATGGTTACCATCAAGCACTATAATATCATCCTTAATTTCTGCAACAGTAACAGGAAAAGGTTGCCCGGCTTCGTTACTTAACTGCAATTGCATACCTACATCCAGCTTCATATCCTTTGGTATATTTTCTTTAGGAAATGCTATAATTGCCTGTTCATCTTTTTCTCCATAAGCATCAACCGGTAAAATATTTATTGTTTTCTTTTCACCCACACCCATGTCCGGCATGGCAGCATCAAAACCTTTTATCATTTGCCCTGCGCCAACGGTAAACTCAAGCGGTTCTCTGCCCGTGCTGGAATCAAATTGCTCACCATTGGTTAATTTACCGGTGTAGTGAACTCTTACTACATCACCTGTTTTCGCTTTTTCCATAATTTCTTTTTTTCAATTTTAGTCAATATTTATACCAGATAAAATTGGGGCTGTAAGCATTAGTAATTTAATTTAACAGTAGTTCCGGCTATCCGTTACAAGCTTCCCTGGCTTGCCCTGAGCTTGGCTAAGGGCAGGCTTTTCACTCCTATCCCGTAGCCCAATGTCATTAAGTTTATATATGATCAGGTTCAACTCCTACGGAGTTGAATATTTATAGGGTTGTAAATCTCTATAAATATCCGACCCCATGGGGGTCGAACATCCTTAACTTAATAACATTGTCCGGCAGCCGTTGAACCATAAAATGTTTTTCAACAACACATGCAATTCTATCCAGCATTCCAGTCTTTAACCATTTTATCAAACTGTATCCAATTAATGCGAATTGGTTTTTTAGAGTTGCTCGGAAAATATTCTATACCACCTTTTGATACAGTAATGCGACCCATCTTTGCATCATCCCTGAAAATATGAAAGTGAGCATCTACTTTGTTAACTTCTCTTAAAGGAAGATCTAAATAAACATTATGTTTTGCCATGGTATAGTTTTGTAAGTTTCTTTATTATGCTCTATAATTAATTTGCACCTTTCTCCCCGTTCTCTTGTCGTGTCAGTAATTGTAAGTTGTCAAGCGTAGTTAGTCCGCCACTTGATAATGATTTTATGTGGTCAATTTGAAACTCTAATTTATTCTTGCTTTTATAACCGCTTATTGCACTCAAATAATTTCCTTCTTCATCTTTATGTTTATTATAAACTTCGTCACTAAGCCATTTCCAGTATTCTGGAT
>JBKJLG010000302.1:0-2727 GCA_046596995.1 Chitinophagaceae bacterium | reverse complement strand
AAGTGCAGGTGCAGAATTTAAGATTACCAAAAAATTTAGTGCCTGGTTAGATGCTAATAATTTACTTAACAGCAAATATCAACGCTGGAATAATTATCCTGTATATGGTTTAAATATTATGGGCGGATTGATCATGCATTTTTAATTTGTCCGGCTAATACACTTGCTGTCAATTTTAATACTGCATGTAAATTGCAAATTGTATTTTGCAGCCCATTATGCATTTCATTATCACTTCTTATTTATTACAAGCCGGGGAATGTACATTGCCCGGCATTGGCACATTAGCCGTAATTAAACACGCTGCAGTAGCAAATTCAACTGATAATATTATTGATTCTCCATATTCAGAAATAACCTTTAGCAATAAAAGTGGCGCCGCATCTAAAGGATTTATTAAATATACAGCGGTAAAAAAAAATGTGAATGAAGAAGAAGCAGCGTTAATTATAAAAGTTTTTTGTGATGACTGGAAGCAAAGAATTAAGCAGGGAGAAATACTAAAGCTCGATACAATTGGCAGCCTGCAAAAAGATGAGAATAATGAGGTTTATTTTGTAAGAGAAAAAAAACCACACTTTTTGCACCCTATTTCGGTAACACCATTACTTGCTGACGAAACTATTTCCACATCTGATAATTGCATTGATGCTGAAACACCAGCGAGGCAAACTTATTGGGGATGGCCAGCATTGCTTCTAGCGCTTATTGCACTTTCAGCAATTTTGTATTGGTCATATACTAATAAGTTTGCGTTGTCAAAATTTGGCAATCAGCAAAAATTTGTAATAGATTCAGTTACTACAACGCACAGGCAAGTGCCTTAATTATTTTGTGTTTCATATTCCAACGGACCATTAACTCTAAAAAATCTTAACGCTAACTCTTTACCAACTCCTTTTGGATTTTTAAATAATAATTTATTTCGGGCAACTACTATTAATCCTGCTGTATTTTCTACCCAATAGTTAACTTCATATTTGTCTTTCTTTTTTTGCAGTGTAACATTGGCAATAAGTACATTGGTGTTATCCTTCACCCAGTTAATATTGCAATCTTCTAACTCTTTCTTTATTTTTTCAGAGATGTTATCTTCTCCGGTAATATTTAATTTCATTCGCATCTTAAGTCCGCTAAAAGGTATTGTTTGCGCAAATTCATAATAAGTATAAGCCATCATCTTATCATACTTTTCTCTTTCATCAGCAGCTAAATATTGCCGGCTTAGGTTTTCTGCAATCCTTGCCAGGTAGAGCTTTTCATGGGCGGTATCCAGAGGTACGGTATATAAAATATTTTCAAAAATATTTTTGCTTTCTTTTTCTTCGTCATTTTTGTATAAAAAATTAGCATAGAAGAACTGCATATAGCGCTGTACATTTTCTCTTTTTTCTGATGATGCCTTTTCTTTATAAAGCCTTATAAAGTATTTTGGACTAATATCTTTTATAAGATTCCATATTTCATCAAAGCCAATTACATTTTCGCTGCTGAATAGAGTATAAATAACATTTTGCCTTTCAGGATTAGATGCAATTTCATTCACGAGTGCAAACCGTATTAAAAACTTTTCTCCGTACAACTTACTTACTTCAACAAGGTTATTGGGAGAGTACCACCAGCCGGTATTAAAAAACTTTACTCTTTCAATTTTTTGATTTATGAGCAAAAGTTTTACAATATCTATTGCAAAGTCATAGTGAGATTGCCCAAGCGTTGTACCCAAATGAAGTTCTTTAAATTGCGCAGCTTTGTCAATTGCTTTTTGGGCACTATCTAATTGGCCATTGTATAAATAGCTTCGGGCAAGTGCAATATTGTACCACCCAAACCCAGGCGTAGAGCCGTTTGCTGCAATTATCTCATTTGCCATACGTATGCCCTGCAAAGAGTTTCCGCTATTAATGTATAAGGTTGGCAGAAAATAATACGCCTCTATTAATCTTTTGTCAAAAGCATATTTGTCTTTTTCCATGTAGCTTATGGCTTCGCCAAATTGCCCCATGGTATTTTTAAAATGCCCATAATTATTATAAGATATGCCACCGTTTTGCAGCAGGTAATCATAATAATATTTGGTTGAATCAATATTTTGTAAATAATTATGAATAATGGCGAGATAAAAATTTGCAGTGGTATTGCCTTGTTCTAATGCACTGTATAAATGGTTTAGTGCAAGTTGCTCATTTGCTGCAACGGTATTTTTTAAAAAAGAATATTTATCAAGTCTGAAACGATTGCGGTGTATTGTCCACGCAGATTTTATATGGTACTCCATAAAATCAAAATCAACATTCCATTGCCTTATTTTTTCCAATATCCATATTGCAGAATCGGGCTGCTCAATATTTGAATAGCTTTCATACAGTGCATTGCTTATATCAATAATATCACTCTGGTTTGTATTGTATTGCCCCTGCGCAATCACACTACGTATGTTACTTTTATTATCTTTTTCAAAAAGTAAAAAAGCTTTTTTTAAAGAAATAATACAATTTTTATATCCCAAATAATCTGCGGCCCTGGCGTATTTAAATAATCCTTCGTACAGGTATCCTACATAATAAGTGCTATCCAACCTGATAAATTCCCGGCTGCGTGGTAAGGCGTCTTTATCATATGCAGATACACCCAAGCGTTTTGCATCTATTTCGTAGCGCTTTGCAGCATCCTGAGCAGTTGACAGTTTATAGGTGAAGATGGCCAGTAATAAGATTATAATATTTA
>JBKJLG010000223.1:0-4198 GCA_046596995.1 Chitinophagaceae bacterium | reverse complement strand
CGATACGCTAAAAACATTCAGGGATAAATTTTACATCCCTTTTATCAACGGAAAAGAATGTTACTATTTTGCAGGAAATTCTTTGGGGCTGCAACCCAAAACCACACAGGATTATATTTATAACGAATTAGAGAATTGGGCTAATTATGCGGTTGAAGCACATTTTCATACAAAAACTCCGTGGATAGATTATCATGATCTTTTTCCAGCAACACTTTCAAAAATTGTGGGTTGCCTGCCGCAGGAAATTGTGGTAATGAATCACCTTACGGTTAATTTGCATTTGCTTTTAGCTACCTTCTACCGCCCCAATAAAGAACGCTATAAAATAATTTGTGAAGCAAAAGCTTTCCCATCTGATCAATACGCATTAGAATCGCAGGCTAAGTTGCATGGTTTAAATCCCGATGACGCAATTATAGAAGTAGCACCCCGCCATGGAGAGAATAACATACGTACAGAAGATATTATTGCTGCTATAGAAAAAAATAAAAATGAGTTGGCTGTTGCGCTTTTTGGTGGTATAAGTTATTACACCGGAAAAGTTTTTGACATGAAAACCATTACAGAAGCAGCACATAAAGCCGGTGCATTTTGTGGTTTTGATCTTGCCCATGCTGTCGGAAATATTGAACTGCATTTGCATGACTGGAAGGTAGATTTTGCCTGCTGGTGCTCTTACAAATATCTTAATTCGGGGCCTGGCAATATTGCCGGAGCTTACATTAATGAACGGTTTATTGCAGATGAAACCTTACCACGCATGGCAGGCTGGTGGGGCTACAACAAAGAAAGCCGCTTTAAAATGGAAAAAAATTTTAAGCCAATACCAACTGCTGAAGGCTGGCTGTTAAGCAACTCTCCCATAATAAGTATGGCAGCACACAAAGCATCGCTCGATATTTTTGAAGAGGCCGGTATGGAGAATCTTTTAAAAAAATCAAAGGCGCTTAGTGGTTATTTATTTTTTATTCTGGATGAAATAAATGCAAAAAATAATAATAAAATTTTAGAAGCCATTACACCCCTTGCTGAAAATGAAAGAGGTTGCCAGGTTTCTGTTTTAATGCATAAAAATGGAAAAGAGATTTACGATGCTTTAAAAAAACATGGCGTTATTGGTGATTGGCGTGAGCCCAATGTTATTCGATTTTCACCTGTACCCCTTTATAATACTTTTGAAGATGTGTATCAGTTTGGGCAAATATTAGATCAACTTACTGAAAATGTACAAGTTTAAATATTTTACTGAAACCGATGCTGAGAAAGTAATTGCATTCATGAAAGAAAATTCATTTGCGATAATTACTGGTATTGGGGAATATCCGGTAGCCACTCACATTCCTCTCGAAATAATTACAGAAAATGAGAGCATAGTTTTTACCGGCCATATAATGAGGAATTCGGATCATCACAAAGCATTTGTAAATAATGAAAATGTCCTTGTTATTTTTAATGGTCCCCATTGCCATGTAAGCGCAAGCTGGTATACGAATCCTTTAGTCGGCTCTACATGGAATTATATGACTGTACAGGCTAAAGGAAAAATTAGTTTTGGCGACGAAGTTTATACCCGAAAAATGGTAGAAGACCTTACCAACAAATATGAAAAATCCGAAAGTAAAGCGGCATTCAATAAATTACCGGCAGAATATGTTGACCGTATGGTAAAAGCTATTGCTGGTTTTACTATAAAAGTTGAAGGTCTGGATAACGTTTTTAAGCTAAGTCAAAATCATGATGAAGAAACACGGCATAGCATTGTTGAACACTTATTAAAAAGTGGCAGTGACAGTGAAAAGAAAATAGCAAAGGAAATATTACAAAGGATGGATACACCAAAACAATCTTGATGACAAGAGAAGAACTGATAAAAGAAATTTTTTTAAAGAAATCCTATTTGTGTGTTGGGCTTGATACTGATGTAACAAAAATTCCCAAATTTCTAAAATCAAATGCTGACGCAATTTTCGAATTTAATAAACAAATAATTGATGCTACAAAAGATTTGTGTGTAGCCTACAAAATAAATACAGCTTTTTACGAAGCACTTGGTGCACGGGGATGGGAAATAATGGAAAGCACGGTAAATTATATTCCTGATACACATTTTAAAATTGCAGATGCCAAGCGGGGAGATATTGGGAATACCTCATCTCAATATGCAAAAGCATTTTTTAATCCCGATGCTTCGGGATTGAATTTTGATGCAATAACAGTTGCGCCATACATGGGTGAAGATTCTGTAAAGCCGTTTTTAGAATATAAAAATAAATGGACAATTCTTTTAGGGTTAACCTCAAATTCCGGTGCAGCCGATTTTGAAATGAAAAAAATTATAACAGAAACAGAAAATCTTGAAGAAGGAATACATGTTACCAAACATCAAACCCAATATTTGTATGAAACAGTTTTGCAAACAGCATCAAAGTGGGGCACACCAGATAATTTGATGTTTGTAATTGGTGCTACCAAAGCGGAAGAAATTTCTGCCATTAGAAAAATTGTTCCAAATAATTTTTTACTGGTTCCTGGTGTGGGCTTCCAGGGCGGCAGCTTACAAGAAGTTTCAAAATTTGGCATAACCAAAGATTGTAGCTTGCTGGTAAATGTTAGCCGGGCAATAATTTATGCCGGAGAAACTGAAAATTTTGCTGAGGAGGCAAAAGCCATTGCCTTGCAATATCAAACAGAAATGAAAAATATTTTATCTAAACTTTAATTATGAAACGCAGAAATTTTATACAGGGATTTTCTGCATTATCCTTGCTTGCAACCGTTTCTCCGGCTTCTGTAGTTAAAGGCGAAGCAAGAAAAAAACGCTCTTTCAAAGTTGCTTTTATTACCGACATACATGTTAAGCCAACCGAGGTTGCTGAAACAGGCATGCGGAACGCTTTGCGACATGTAAATAATTTAAAACCCGATTTTATTATTAATGGCGGCGATAGCATTATGGATGCAATGGCAGCTGACAAGGCTAAAACACAAGCCCAGTGGGATGTTTGGCACAAGGCAATGAATGCAGAAAACAAATTACCCATTTATCATTGTATTGGCAACCATGATGCATGGGGCTGGCAGGTAAAAGATGAAGCCATTAAAAATGATCCGTTGTATGATAAAAATTGGGTTGTAAAAGAGCTTAAAATGAGTAACCGCTTTTACAGTTTTACAAAAGATAAATGGCACTTTATTGTTTTGGATAGTGCACAGGAAAACAATGGCGGATATATTGCAAGATTAGATGAACCCCAGTTTGCCTGGCTAGAAAGTGAATTGAGAAATGTACCCTCAAATAAATTTATTTGTATAGTATCACACATACCAATCGTATCTTTTTGTTCTACAATGTTTTTTGAGAAGAATGAACCCAATGGCGATTTTAAAACTTCAAGAGCATTGCTGCATACAGATGTGAGGCGGTTAAAAGCATTATTTAAAAACTATCCCAACATAAAATTATGCCTTAGCGGGCATATTCATTTGCAGGATGAAGTAAAATATAATGGCATAAAATATTTTTGTAATGGTGCCATAAGTGGCAATTGGTGGGCCGGAGCTTTTCAGGAGTTTGCGCCAGCTTATGCCATGTTTACTTTTTTTAATGATGGCAATGTGGATAGAGAGATGATAGAATATTAATGCAGTTATCTTTGCTTAATTATGTTTTACTGTACAAGAGTGTCCTTCGATAAATCAGGATAAACTTGCCAATGAAGCTAAATAGTAATCCTGTAGTTGACTACCAAAAATTAAATTTTAATATATAAAAATGTCACAAGATCTTTTTCAATCGCCCGATTATTTTAATGTTGATGAACTATTGAGTGATGAGCACAAACTGGTGAGGGAGGCTGTTCGCAATTATGTGAAAAAAGAAATTTCACCCATCATAGAAGACTATGCCCAGCGTGCCGAATTTCCACAACAAATCGTAAAACAATTAGGGGATATTGGGTGCTTCGGACCAACCATTCCTCAAGAATATGGCGGTGGCGGAATGGATTATATTTCTTACGGATTGATGATGCAGGAATTGGAAAGAGGCGACAGTGGAGTACGTTCTACCGCATCTGTACAGGGTTCGCTGGTTATGTTTCCCATTTATCAATATGGCAGTGAAGAACAAAGAAAAAGATTTTTGCCAAAACTTGCCAGTGGAGAGTGGCTTGGTTGTTTTGGCTTGACAGAGCCT
>JBKJLG010000221.1:0-6202 GCA_046596995.1 Chitinophagaceae bacterium | reverse complement strand
AAAGCGCCTATGGGTGTATATTCAATATTTGGTAATCATGATTATGGAGATTATGTAAGCTGGCCCAATGATGGGATCAGTAAAGAACAAAATTTGGTGAACCTCGCAAAAGTTCATGCTGACCTTGGATGGCGTTTACTTATGAATGAGCATGTTGTACTGGAAAAAAATGGTGAACAGATTGCTTTGCTTGGTATAGAAAATTGGAGTAATAAAGCAAGATTTCCCAAACATGGAAGAATGGATCTTGCCCATGCCGGTACTGAAAAATATCCTTTTAAAATTTTAATGAGTCACGACCCAAGCCATTGGGATGCACAAGTGCGTACGCAATATCCTGATGTAGATATTACTTTGAGCGGCCATACACATGGAATGCAATTTGGTGTTGAATTGCCAGGATTTAAATGGAGCCCTGTGCAATATGTTTATAAACAATGGGAAGGTTTGTACGAAGAAGGGAAGCAAAAGTTATATGTAAATCCAGGCTTTGGTTTTATCGGCTATCCGGGTAGAGTAGGTATTTTGCCTGAAATAACCGTTGTTGAACTTTCTTAAAATTTAGGCAGCAATGCGTTGTAGAATTGCTTTGCAAGGAATGGAAGAAGTTATTTTTAGATCATGCTTTTTATAAAGCGGAATTGCAAGGTAATCTCCTGCTTTAAGATGGTACACTTCATCTTCGATAGTTAATTCGCATGTACCTTCCAATATTAAAAATTTTTCAAATTCATTTTTATGCACTTCCTGAGGTGCCATCTGTTTAATCCAAATAATGGCTGTGGTAACTTCAGGGGTATGACCAATAATTTTTGCATGAAAATCTTTAAAATCTTCCGGCAAATACATATCAGTTCTGTTTATCCATGGGCTGTAATCACTAATATTTGAATTTTTATTGAGTTCCGGCGGATAGGTAGGCTGCTCACCATTTGTAAGTCTTTCGGTGTAATCTATTTTAGCCAGTAAAAAAGGTTTGATGGTAGGGTCAACACTTATGGCATTTTCCAATGCGTATGCTTCAATCGTTTCACTGATAATATTAAGTTCCTCTTTAAATTCGGGATGTATTAATAATAAACTTTCTAATTCTTCATTTTCCTCATTTGTAGTAACACCAAGAACATATAGTTCCAAAATTCCGGAGGCTATATATTCATTAATATTTGTCATAATTTGTAGGAAGATTAAACCTTGTTGAGGTACGAGTTTTGGTGACGCAGGGATGCCTTGTATGTAAAAGTAACAACAAATTTATCAGAAGATATTCTTTTTAATATCTCTTTTCTCTTAGCGGGATTCTTTTTCTTCCTCCTTCACTTCTCCCTCCTTCATCATTGGGTCTTTTAAATCCGCCATCAGCTTCGTTCATACGTACCAGGCGTCCGTTGTGTTTTTTGCCATCCATGGCTTTTATCATTTTTCCCGAAGCACTTTTATCTATCTCTACCCATGCATTCATTTCCCGCAGGTCAATTTTTCCAAGCACATCTTTTGATAAATTGCTTTCATCTAAAATAAACTGTAAAAAGCTTGCTTTATAAAAACCATCTTTGGTGCCGAGGTTTATAAATAATCTTGCATAACCATTATCTCTTCCGGTAAAAGTTCCTCTTTCTCTTCTTCCACCCATATCCCTGTTTGCATTATCTGGTCTTCTTTCCCTAAAGTCAGTTCTTGCATTTAGGTCTTCAGCATTTTGGTAATACTTTAAAAAATGATTGAACTCCAATGCTGAAACTCTTTGCAACACTTCTTCTTTACTTACATCTTTAAATTTCTCCAATAGATCGGGCATGTAAGTTTCATAATCTCCATGAGAAATATCTGCCTGCATCAATTTATCCATAAAATGAAAAAACTGCTTGCGGCAAACATCTTTACCACTTGGAATATCCAGCTTATGAAACTGGGCATTAATCATTCTTTCCAGCTGCTTTATTTTATAAGACTCACGACTGTGGCAAATGGTAATGCAAATTCCACTTTTACCGGCACGGGCTGTACGACCGCTGCGGTGAGTGTAAACTTCCATATCATCCGGTAATTCAAAATTAATAACGTGCGTTATACCTTCCACATCTATACCTCTTGCGGCAACATCTGTAGCAATAAGTAGCTGAATACTTTTAGTACGGAATCTTCCCATTACTTTATCACGCTGCTGTTGGGTAAGATCACCATGCAACGCTTCAATATCGTATCCTTCTTTTACAAGCCGTTCAGCAATATCCTGCGCATCAGCTTTGGTTCTTGTAAAAATTATTCCATACATGCCGGGGTTAAAATCTACCAGGCGTTTTAAAGTTTCGTAGCGTGATTGTGCAGGTGTAATAAAATATTGATGATCTATATTAACGTTTGCTGTATTTTTTTTACCAACCGTAATTTCTTTCGGGTTGCTCATAAAGTTTTTAGAGATGGCTCTTACTTCGGGCGGCATGGTTGCGCTAAACATCCAGGTAGATTCCTTTTTTACTGTGTTCTTTAAAACAAAATCAATATCTTCTCTAAAACCCATGTTAAGCATTTCATCTGCCTCATCTAAAACAACATATTTTACTTTGGTTAGATCAATAGCTTTTCTTTCAATCATGTCTATTAATCTACCCGGCGTAGCCACCACAATATGAACACCTTTTTTTAGCGCTCTTATCTGCATTACGATTGATGCACCGCCATACACTGGTTCTGCAACGGCGCCTTTTAGATATTTTTTAAAGCCCTGCAAATCGTTACAAATTTGTAAACATAATTCTCTAGTAGGGCAAATTATTAATGCCTGCGGATATTTTTCGTTTACTTCAATTAATTGTAACAACGGAATGCCAAAAGCTGCTGTTTTACCTGTGCCGGTTTGTGCCAGGCCTACAAAATCAGTGGTACCTGATAATAATACCGGTATTGCCTGTTGTTGTATAGGTGTGGGAGTTTCAAAACCCAGATCTACGATCGCTTTAACCAACTCCTCTTTTAATCCTAATCCTTCAAATGCGTTCATGTAATTTTTTTTAAATAAGTCTGCAAAGGTAAGCTTTTAAGCTTAGCCATTGCCTGTTTACAGCATAATATCATAAATGCTTTTTTGTTTTTATACTTAATATTTTTCCATTAACAAAAGATTATGCTCAAAAATTTGCTCATTGGCATATAAATTGAAATTTTACATCTACAAAAAATCATATATATGAAAACGAAAATTATCTTTTTAGCCATTGGGCTTTGTTTTTTAACTACATCATTTTCTCAGGGATTAAATTTTGGAATTAAAGGAGGTGCAAGTATTAATAAACTTACCGGAAAATCTTTTAAAGAAGAATTTTCTTTTGGGTATCATCTTGGTGCATTTGCTACATTAAAACTTGGGGGTAAGTTAGCCCTACAACCTGAAGTTTTATTTAACCAGATAAATGTAGATACCGCATCTAACTATAGCGCTGTTTCTCCAAACTTCAATAAAGTAAAGGAGGTGCAGTTAAAATATCTGAGTATTCCTGTGCTTCTTAATTATAATCTTAGCAACCTGTTCGCTTTACAGGTGGGTCCGCAATTTGGCATTTTGATAGACCAAAACAAGGATTTGCGGCAAAATGGAGAAGACGCTTTTAAGAAAGGAGATTTTTCAATGGTTGGCGGCTTGCAATTAAAACTGCTTAAGTTTAGAATTTATGGAAGATATGTTGTTGGCTTAAGTGACATAAGCGATGTTTCTAATTCTGGTGAATGGAAGAGCCAAAGCATACAATTAGGCGTAGGCGTAGCCTTGTAGTTATCTTATAATCTCAATATCTCCATCTTTATTTAATTTAATTATTGAAGAAGGAGAAGATTTTGATAAATCATTTTGCCGGTGTTGAACTATATAGTCAACACCGTTTTTTATTTTTTTGCTGATTGCTTTATAATTTTCAGGAGATGCTTGACCTGAAATATTAGCAGAAGTAGAAACAATGGGTTTTTTAAATTGCGTGATGAGTGCTTTGCAGAATTCATCTTTTACAATTCTTATTGCAATGGTTCCATCATTACTTATTAAATTTTGTGCAACATTTTTTGCATGTTCATAAATTACGGTTGTTGGTTTTTTTGTTTTGGTTAGGTATTCCATTATTTTATCAGCATTTGCGACATAATTATTTATCTCTTTCCCTTCACTAACCAAAACAATAAATGATTTTTTTTCAGGGCGTTCTTTTAAAGAAAATATTTTTTGAACGGCATTCTCATTCGTTGCATCGCAGCCTATGCCCCAAATGGTATCAGTAGGATATAAAATAATTCCACCGCTTTTTAAAACTTTTACAGATTCTTCTATGTCTTTTTGAAAATTCATTATGCTGATATTAAATTTAATAATTGCTGCTTATCTATTGTAAAGGCACAGTTGTAATGCCCCAGGGGGCAGGCTTTGCGCCCATGTAATGTACAAGGCTTGCAACTTAATACTACTTTGGTTTCTACTATAAATTTTTTTTCAGATAAGGGACCAAAACCAAAACCGGGTATGGTTGAACAAAAAATAGCAGTAACCGGCGCATTCATTGCTGAGGCAAAATGCAATGGCGCAGAATCGTTTACATAATTCATAAATGCATTTTGCATCAATGCTGCGGATTGTAAAAAAGTTAAGTTCCCTGCCAATACTTCAATATTTTTATTTGCAGATGATGATTTTATTTTTTCGCAGAGGATTTTGTCTTCTTTACCTCCCAATAAAAATATTTTATAAGATGATGGTATATCATTTATAAATTCTATCCATTTCTCCGCAGGATATTGTTTTGTAAACCATACACTTGAAGGTGCAATGCAGATGTAAGGTTCAATGGTATATTTTGCAATAAAATCAAAATCATTTTTTGTGGGATATAATTTTGGTTTCTCAAAAAATTCATCAGTAAAATGTTTTACCAATTCATGATTTCTTTCCACTTCATGCCTGCCATCATTCATTACATGCTTTATCTTTTTATTAAAAAATAAACTAAAAGGGTTTTTATCAAACCCGATTATTTCTTTAGCATTTGAAAATGCCGTGAGTAAGCCTGTACTGCCAAAACGTTGCAGGTTGACAACCTTATCATATTTATTTTTTCTTATTCTTTTTAAAATAGAAAAAAGATTTTTCCATTTCTTTTCTTTTTTATTCCAAATTAAAACTTCATGTATAAAAGGATGATTTGTAAGCAGGCTTTCATTGCCTTTTCTCACTAAAAAATCTATTTGCGCCTGCGGATTATGCTGATGAATTTTTTCTGCAATACCTGTAGCCAGTACAACATCACCAATAAAGGCAGTTTGTATGATAAGAAATTTTTGCATTGGAATTTCAAAGTTATCTAAATCATTTTCTATTTGTTAGGTTAACGTATTAAGTTTGTAAAAAAAGAATCATGGATTTAGAAAAAATGATCAATGCTGCGTGGGCAGACAGAGACTTGCTGAAACAGCATGAATATTCTGATGCAGTAAAAAATGTTATTGAGGAAGTAGATAATGGAAGATTGCGTACAGCCATGCCGTTAGGTAATAGTTGGCAGGTAAATGAATGGGTTAAGCAGGCAATTCTAATGTACTTTTCTATTCAGCAAATGGAAACTTTTACATTACCTCCATTTGAGTTTTATGATAAAATGAAATTGAAGAAAGATTATGCTTTGTTGGGTGTAAGAGCCGTCCCCCATGCAGTAGCAAGATACGGGGCATACCTTGCCAGAAATGTTGTGCTAATGCCGAGTTACGTAAATATAGGCGCTTATGTAGATGAAGGTACAATGGTAGATACCTGGGCAACGGTTGGCAGTTGTGCCCAAATAGGCAAACACGTACACCTGAGTGGTGGCGTGGGTATTGGCGGTGTGTTGGAGCCTTTGCAGGCAAGTCCGGTGATTATTGAAGATGGATGTTTTATCGGTAGCCGGTGTATTGTTGTAGAAGGCGTTCGTGTTGAAAAAGAAGCGGTGTTGGGCGCAAATGTTGTACTAACACAATCAACAAAAATTATTGATGTTAGCGGAAGTGAACCAATCGAAATGAAAGGCATTGTTCCATCACGCAGTGTGGTTATACCCGGAACGTATGTCAAGAAATTTCCTGCCGGAGATTATGGAGTAAGCTGTGCATTAATTATTGGCAAACGTAAAGAAAGCACTGACAAAAAAACGAGTTTGAATGATGCGCTTAGGGACTTTAATGTTAGTGT
>JBKJLG010000151.1:0-6428 GCA_046596995.1 Chitinophagaceae bacterium | reverse complement strand
GCAGAAATATTTTTTTTGATATCATAAACATCCTGATAACGGATGTGCCTTTCATCAGGCCGGGGGTGCACAGTAATTCCACCGGCGCCAAACCTGATTATATCTTTTGCAACCTTTATAAGATCAGGGTTATTGCCACCTCTTGAGTTACGCAAGGTTGCTATTTTATTAATATTAACTGAAAGTTTTGTTTTGTGCATATCGTAATTTTTTGTCTGCGTGTGTTTAAAGCCTGTTTATAAAAAATATTTTATAAAAGGTTTCAATTTCATTTTTTTGTGTAAATTTCCTAAATCAAAGTTTAACTACTTAAAACTTTTCCATGAAATCAAAACTACTAATGTTATGGATGGTGTTAACACTATCTATGCCGCTCTTAATTTTTAGCCAAGCCAACCGGCAAGTAAGCGGAAGAATTACAGATCAAAAAGGAGATGCCGTTCCATTGGCGTCCGTAAACGTTAAAGGGACCTCAAATGGAACAATCGCTGATGAAAATGGAAGATTTTCTATTAATGTTTCAGGAGCTAATCCTGTACTGATTATTTCTTCAGTGAATTATCAAACGCAAGAAATAAAAATTGGAAATAGAAATAGTTTTTCTGTTGAATTATCTGGAGTTAATACTTTATCCGAAGTAACTGTAACAACAGCTTTTGGTGTAAAAAAGGCTAAAAGATCATTAGGTTATTCAGCCCAGGAAATTTCAGGTGATGCGTTGCTTCAATCAAAGCAAACAAATATTGTAAATGCTTTACGTGGGCAAGTTGCAGGAGTGCAAATAAATAGTGGTGGAGGTGCCCCCGGCCAAGGAACTAGGATTATTATCAGAGGGATAAAATCTTTGGATCCCGGAAAAGATAATCAGCCATTATTTGTAATTGATGGTATTATCATGGATAATAGCATAAACACAGTATCAAGTGCAGGTGATATTCGTGGTTTATCCAATAGGGCTTCAGATATTAATCCGGATGATGTAGAAAGTATTTCTGTATTACGTGGAGGTGCAGCAACAGCGCTTTATGGCCAAGCTGGTTCTAATGGCGTAGTTGTAATTACTACAAAAACTGCAAAAGCCGGTAAAATGAAGATTGGGTTTTCTACATCTTATGGTATAGATGAAGTAAATAAATTCCCTGAGGTTCAATCACTATTTTCCCAAGGATTTGTTGGAGCAACATCAAGGATTCCTGAATATAGTCCAACAACAATATTTAGTGCCTGGGGACCTACAGTACAAGAAGTGAAATTAATAGATCCTACACAAAATGATTTTTTGTATAACCATTATGGCAGAGGTTATAAACAGGGGAATCAATTTAGATCCAGTCTAAACCTTTCAGGTGGTACTGAAAATGCTTTGCTTACTTCGTCATTTTCTTATTTTAAACAAAACGGTACCATCCCTAATTCAGATTATAAAAATATTTCAGCCCGCCTTGGGGGTCAATTTAAATTCGGAAGTAAATTTAAAGTTAGTCCATCCATATATTTCATTAATTCAGGTGGCTTAAGAGTTAATGCAGATAGATTTAATGAGCAGTTAACTTATTGGTCTCCCCGGCTTGATGTAAGGGATTATATTAAACCCGATGGAACTATGAAAGGATATAGAGATAACCCTATTTATGGTACATATGTAAATCAATTCAAGGATAATGTAAACAGGGTGATCGGAAATGTTGCTCTTACTTTTTCACCGGTAAAATGGTTTGACCTTGATTATAGATTGGGTATGGATTATTATGATGATTTTAGAAGGCATGCAGGACGAGGTCGGCTGGGCTTGGTTGGAGAACTTCATTATTCCGACAACGGAACAGGTTTTGTTGATGAATATCGCATCAGTAACAGAATCCTTAACTCCAATTTGATAGGGACGTTTAAGAAAGACTGGGGAACCAAATTTAATACAACATTACGATTAGGTAATGATGTTCGTGATATTAAATATAACAGGCTTACTGCAAATGGATCTGACTTAGATATTCCTACTTTTTTATCACTGAATAATGCAAAAACAAGAACAACTACTCAATATTTAGAAGATTATAGAATTGTTAGTGCATTTGGAGATCTTACGCTTAGTTATAATAATTTTTTATTTTTAAATGTTACCGGCAGAAATGATTGGTCATCCACTTTAGATCCTGAGTTCAATTCATTTTTCTATCCATCAGCAAGTTTATCTTATATTTTTACAGATCATCTAAAGGCACCCGATTGGTTTAGTTATGGCAAATTAAGAGCCTCCTACGCTAAAATTGGTAAAGATGCATCTCCATATGAAAATAATTCATACTATACATCAAGCGTTCTCACTTCATCCAGCCAAATCGCCTGGACTCGTGGTGATGCAAGGGGAGATAGATTATTAAAACCGGAACGGACTTCGACAATAGAATTGGGTACCGAACTTCGTTTTCTGAAAAATAGATTCGGGATTGATTTTACCTGGTATAAATTAAACAGCCGCGACCAGATAATTCCAGTAAGTGTTTCTCCAACATCAGGGTATACAAGAGTGATTATCAATGCCGGTGAAATCGAAAATAAGGGAATCGAATTAGTATTGAATGGCACTCCTTTAAAAACAAATAATTTTTCCTGGAGCTCTACATTGAATTATACACGAAACAAGAATAATGTAGTTAAAATTCGTGAAGGGCTAACAGAAATAATAGTAGGATCCCAGTTCGGTTATATAAACTCAGGTGTAACCATCAAATATGTTCCTGGTTTTCCTGTGGGAAATCTTTATGGAACTACCTTTCAAAGGTATTATGGTACCAAAGTGGATGATAAAGTAACTTTCAATCCAGACTTGCCAATGGTAATTGCAACCACAGGTAGTAATGCAGGTTTTCCTGTACCTGATCTTAGTCAAAGAATTTTAGGTAATACTCAACCTAAATGGACCGGAGGGTTCAGTAATACATTTACTTATAAAAATTTAAGCTTATCTTTTTTATTAGAGACCCAGCAAGGACACTTTAAGTATAATCAATTAAGCAACTTTATGACTGCATTTGGTATTGCAAAATTCACTGAAGACAGAACTACATCAAAAGTTTTTAATGGAGTTTTAGCAGATGGCACACCAAATACACAGTTGGTGTATTTGGGAATGGGTAAGGCGCCTGCGCCTGATACAAGGGATTATGGTAATGGATACTATCGTAATATATACCGTACCATATCAGAACCTTATGTTGAAGATGCTTCGTGGACAAGATTAAGAAACCTAAGTCTTAGTTATAAAATACCAACCAGATTTCTTAAGACAAACCTGATTAAAGATGCAACAGTATCTTTTACGGGTAATAACCTAATATTATGGACCAAATATTCAGGATACGATCCTGAATCAAGCAGTTCAAGTGCAGGAAGCAATGCAGATGGATTTAATGGTTTTTCTTATCCTGCACTTCGCAGTTACCTGGTTAGTATTAATGTTAACTTTTAAAACTACTTTTCATGAAACTTATATCGAAATATATATTTATTTTATTAGCCATCGGGACATTTATATCCTGTAAAAAATTTCTTGATGTAAATAAAAACCCAAATTCACCTACTGCCCCTCCGATCAATGGTTTGATGGTTAGAACTACGCAAAATGTTGCATTGAATGTTTACAGGGTAGGAAATATAACTTCCTATTATGTTCAATATTTAGCATCGCCAAATCCCGATGCTCCTACTGATACATATGATAAAATTGATGCCAGCAGCACTTGGACATCTTTATATGATAACATGACGGATAGCTATGACATGGAAAAAATGGCTAAAGAAGCAGGAGCTACGCAGTATCAGGGGGTTGCCAAAATTTTATTGGCAATGGATCTGCATTTAGTGCACAATCTTTGGGGCACAGCACCTTATACAGAGGCTTTTTCAAATGTAACACTTACACCAAAGTATGATAACGCCACCGCTATTTTTCAAACCTGTCTTACTTTGCTTGACGAAGGAATAAATTTATTAAACCAACCGGGCAGTAAAATAACAATACCTACATCAGCACCCAGCCCGGATCTTATTCACAAAGGGGTTACGGATGCATGGATCAAAACAGCTCGTGCATTAAAAGCAAGACTGTTAAACCAGTTGAGCAAAACATCTCAGTATAATACTACAAACATTTTTTCTGAACTGGCTGCTGCATATACATTGCCAACGCAGGATGCTTTAATCACAACTTTTAATGTTCGTAATCCATGGGCACAAGCTGCGCTTAATAATTTCAATCAATCATTAGATGTATGGCTTTCGCAACATTGGGTAAACCAAATGAGGGATACACCTACTTTTGTAAATCCCGATCCTCGGCTTCCTTTGATTGCAAGCAGAACAAAAACAGCATTTGCCACCGCAGGTTATCCTTACCTTGGTACCCGTAATGGCAAAGGCCGGGTAGGCACAGGCACTACCCAGGATGAATCTTATTTAAGCACTACCGGTTTTTATTCAAGCACTTCTTCTCCTCTTTATATAATTACTTATGAAGAGATGAAGTTTATTGAAGCAGAAGTTGCTTTCCGTACAAATGATAAACAAAGGGCCTATAATGCGTACCTGGAAGGTATAAAAGCGAACATGAATAAAGTAGGCGTATCATCTGCTGCCCGAGATGTGTATGTTAATCATGCCTCTGTTTCAGTAGGTTTTGGTGCATTAACATTGCAACATATTTTTACTCAAAAGTACAGGGCTTTATTTTTGCAGCCGGTTACATGGGATGATGCAAGAAGGTTTGATTACCAATATCCTTTATTCGTGTTACCATTAAACGTAAAAACTTCCACATTTGTTCGAAGATTAGTGTATCCTAGTGTTGAAATAACCCGAAATGGTGCAAACGTACCAACAGTGACAGATGTGACTCAAAAACTTTGGTGGGATATGCCTTAATAAACACATTATAAATATTAATAGCCGCCTCATAAGGGCGGTTTTTTTATATTCTCATTTTGCTTCTTATCTCCTGAGGAATAGCATTTTTATTTACAATTATGGCAATCGTCTTTATTTTAAAATACTCATCACTCATAAATAAATAACCGCCAAATGGGTTTTGTTGGCCCCAGGAATTTTTTATTTTATACCATGTACGGTTATTTTTATCTTTTGCTAATGCCACAATATGCTTCATATGATCAATGGCTGAGGTTTTATCAAAATATGTGCTCTGCCTTTCTTCAATAAAATTTGTGACAGGGGAGGAGAGTGCAGCAAATCCATTCTCAAATCTGAAACCTTCTTCTGTTACATCACCATCCCAACAAACAGAATATTTTGCAGTGATAGCAGCCTGCGTTATTGCTTCAAAATCAGATAACGGTACATTATAGTAAGCATCTTTTGTCCAGTTATATTTATCTTCTAAAATAAATTTTTGATAAAATGGATGATGATTGTATGATGTTATCTCAATGTAATCTTCAGTCTTAAAACCCAATACATCTTTTGTAAATAGCAGAGGTGTGTATTTTTTCCCCTTGTATAAAAATGTAGAGGGTACCTTGCCCAGGTATTTATCAAAAATTTTATTTACCTCAATAAGTTGTAAATTATCTAACGATGTTATTTTTTTATTTAAGAGCTCTTCAGTGAAGTATTTTATTATGGTATCCAGTTCCGCATGATTGTGTTGCAATACTCCATTTACTTTGCCATTATAAACCGCCTCAGGCACAATGCCATATTGCTTTATCACTTTTAATACATCGTGAAATTGGCCGCCGGGTGTAAAATATATTTTTCCTTTTTGAGAAAGATATTGCTGAATTTTATTTATGTATGAGTAGCGGGCAACGTACATTTCCGACAGATCAGTTTTTATTCCTTTATTTTTTAAAACTTCACTTTCTATAAAAGAATTGCTTGCAAAACTCCAGCAGGTAGACGACAAATATTGATCTTTAACTGATGTACATTTAACCGAATCAGTAATTTTAAAATCTTTAATAGCAACATCAGGGATTTGAGCAAAACTGGACTGCGTGAAAAATATTGCTGAAATAAAAATGATTTTCATAATTTAAAAGTAATTTTTTAAAATTGCAATTTCGCTGCCCTCTGTTGGGTATTTGCAAAAAATACATATACAAATATGATTCAATACAAAACGGTAATAAAAAAATTTGCTGCCCACGGAGAAAAAACGGGATGGACTTACATTGAAATATCTGCAAAAATTGCAGAAAAATTATTGCCGGATAATAAAAAATCTTTTAGGGTAAAAGGGAAGTTGGATGATTTTGAATTTGCCGGGATGGCCCTATTCCCCATGGGCGGCGGATATTTTATTATGGCATTAAAAGCAGATGTAAGAAAAAAAATAAAAAAAAGTAAGGGGGCAGTATTAACTGTTACGTTACAATTGGATAGTAGCCCTGTGAAATTTAATGCCGAATTGC
>JBKJLG010000120.1:0-8526 GCA_046596995.1 Chitinophagaceae bacterium | reverse complement strand
CTTTTTCATTTTCTCCCGCCACAAAACCATGTTGGTAACATCGCATTCGCTAAAGCTGGTAACATGGGCGCTTACATTTTTACTATCCACCATGTGCTTAGCAATCATCTTGCGCATGCGATCCATTTCGATTATTTCTACGTTACCGCCATGAGTTTGTGGTTGGTAGTTTGTAGTTTGTAGTTGGTTTTCGGGTTGAGGTTTTTGTTCCTGTTCAAAAACAACAACGGGCCGTTGGGCCTGCTGGCTCAAAGCTCGTGGCTCATGACTCGTAGCTTTTCTTTGCTCTATGTATTGCAGAATATCCCTCTTGCTCACTCTTCCATCTTGTCCGGTGCCCGGTATGTTTTCTAATTCACTCATTGCAACACCTTCGCTGGCGGCTATGTTTAAAACGAGAGGGGAGTAGAAGCGGACAGAGTTGTTGCCGGCTGGTTGTTGCTGGTTGCCGGCGGGAACGTACGGAATGCTATCAACTACATCTGCTTCTTCAAAGTGTTGTCTCTCAGGTTTTGCGCCTGCCTGACCGGTAGGCAGGTTTTGCGTTACGGGCTGGGATGGTTGCGAATGATCTGCACCTGTTTTTATTCTTGCTATTACCTTACCGATAGGCACAACATCATTTTCTTTATAAAGAATTTCTTCTATTATTCCTTCCGCAGTGGAAGGCACTTCGCTGTCAACTTTATCGGTGGCTATATCCAAAATAGTTTCATCCTGCGCTACCTTGTCGCCGGGTTGTTTATGCCATTTTAAAATGGTGGCTTCCATTATGCTTTCGCCCAGCTTAGGCATTATTAGATCTACAACACTCATAGACATTTGATAATTTAAAATTGATAATTGATAACTCAAAAGTAATAAAAAGAAAGAAGTAAGTTATTAAGGGAAGTATTTGTAAATATCTTTTCTTTTATCTATGGCTGCAAAAGTAAATTCTCCATCGTTGAAGTGAATTCCAATTCTATAATCTCCAACTCTTATCCTATAATAGTCTTGATGACCTTTAAGTTTTTAAGGTTCTTAATACCGGAAAGTGAAGATGCGGTTTCAGTAGACACAATAACTTTTTCTATTTCTTTAGCTAATTTTTTGTCCTTCAGTTTAGAAACCTGCTTAAGGAATTTGTTAGTGAAAGCAAGCTTCATTTTCGAAGTGCTTTAAGTACATTTTCTTTTGAAGTATAGCCACTTTTAATACCTTCCTGAATACTTTTGCCCAGAAAAAGATCTTCTATATCTTCTACCGAAATTTTTTTAGAACGCAATCCCAACTCTTCGGTTAGTTTCAAAAGTAGATCTGTTTTTTTTCTTGAACCTGTTTCAATTACAATTGCTTCCATATTTCAAATTTAATCATTATCAATTACAAATTTCCTTAAAAGATTTAGCGCATTCATTGCTGTTATCTGGATATTGCGCTGGCGGTCAAATCTTAAATTTAATTTTAATGTTTGATGATTAGTTGTCATACTTAGCTTATCGAAGGAGCCAACTGCTATCCAAACTGTGCCAACTGGTTTTTCTTCAGTTCCTCCATCGGGGCCCATAATGCCGGAGACTGCAATGGCGTAATCTGTTTTTAATTTATCTAAAACACCGGCAAGCATTTCTACTACAGTTTGCTCACTTACGGCGCCAACTGATTGTAAAGTTTGGTTAGATACATTTAATATATTTTCTTTTACTTCATTATCATAACTAACAATACTGCCTTTAAAGTATTTTGAGGCGCCGGAATGTGAGGTTATAAGATGAGCAATGTAGCCACCGGTACAGCTTTCGGCGGTGGAAAGGGTTTTATTTCTTGCAGAGAGTATTTTGCCAATAACTTTTTCCATTGGTTCATCTTCATCAGTAACTAAAAATTCGTTTACCAGAGATTTTAATATTTCAAATTGTGATGCTATTTCTTTTTCTATTTTTTCTTTATCATATCCTAAAGTGGTGAGCCGCAAACGTACCATTCCGTAATTGGGTAAATAAGCCAGTTTAATGTGCGGTGGGAGAGCAGCTTCAAAATCTTTTATTACCTCTGCCAACATTGATTCGCCAATGCCTGCCGTTAATAATGTTTTATGAATGATGACGGGTAATTTGAATTTCTCTTTTAATTTTTCAATAACCTCCTCCATTATTCCTTTCATCTCATGGGGAACTCCGGGCATGCTTACAAATATCTTCCCGTTTTTCTCAAACCACATTCCGGGTGCGGTGCCTCTCTTATTTTGAATAACCGTACAACTGTCAGGCACTTCTGCTTGTTTTAAATTTACTTCTGTGGCTTCTCTTTTAAAAACTTTACTAAAAAGATATTTTACATTTTCTAGAGCTTCTTCATTCACTACCATTTTACCATTAAAATATTTACATAATAATGGCTTGGTAATATCGTCTGATGTTGGCCCCAGCCCGCCGGTAATTAAAATTATTTCTGATTGCCTGCTTTCTTCATCCAATGCATTCACAATATCATCTGCGCCATCACCTACGGCCACCCTGCGTTTTACTGCAATGCCTGCTTTATTTAATTGCTGTGCAATGTATGCGCTGTTGGTATCAATAACCTGACCTATCAACAATTCATCTCCTATAGTTATTATTGAGGCATTTATCATTTCTCTTTAATTGATTTATTTTAGTGCAATATTAATTTATTATGAAAAGATGGATATCGGTAGCGGCTTTCTTCATAAGCTTTACCAGTTACTCACAAACTGTTGCTGAAAAAATAAGTGCAGCAATAACAAAGTTAGAAGTAGATAGCCAATGTAAGCATGCAATGTTAAGCATGTATATTATTGATAAAAATGGAAAGATAATTTTTGATAAAAATTCGCAAACAGGTCTGGCGCCGGCAAGTTGCCAAAAGGTTATTACAGCAACCACTGCATTTGAATTATTGGGTAAGGATTATACTTATAAAACAAACTTGGGATATGGTGGAATAATAAGCGCTGATACCTTAAAAGGCAATATTTATATCGTTGGTAGCGGAGATCCTACTTTAGGAAGCTGGCGCTATCCATCAACAACAGAAAGCGTAGTGGTGTCGGCTTTTTTAAAAGCGATTAACGCTGTTGGCATAAAACAAGTAAAAGGTAATGTGCTGGGTGATGACAGAATTTGGGGAACGCAGCGAATACCCAATGGATGGATTTGGCAGGATATTGGAAATTATTATGGCGCAGGTGCTGCAGGACTTAACTGGCGTGAAAATCAGTATGACCTTGTTTTACAGTCAGGAGATAAAATTGGCGAAAGCATAAATATTATCAGAAAAAAGCCGCCATATTTCCCCGGAATTAATTTAATAAATGAAGTTACGGCTGCTGAAAAAGGAAGTGGAGATAACACATATATTTATTTGGCGCCTGATGCAGAAACAGGTTTTATAAGAGGCACTATTCCTGTAAATGAAAATGCATTTGTGGTTTCAGGTTCAATGCCTGATGGCGGCAAATTTCTTGCAGCTACCATTTCTCAATATTTAGGATTTAGAAAAGCTGATGTAAATCATAAGTATCTTAAAGAAAAAATAAACTGGGGTAAGCCTGATAAAATATTTTATACCCATACATCTCCTCCGCTAGACAGTATCATGTATTGGTTCCTAAAAAAAAGCATTAATTTATATGGTGAAGCTCTGCTAAAAACGATCGCTTATGAAAAAACAAAATTTGGCTATACTGATACCGGAATAAATGTTATTAAAAACTTCTGGAGTACAAGAGGGATAGACAGAGCTTCTTTAAAAATATTTGACGGCAGCGGATTATCACCGGCTAACCGTATTACAACAAACGCTTTGGTAACTGTTTTACAATATGCAAAAAAACAAAACTGGTTCTCCTCATTTTATTTTAGCCTGCCGGAAATAAATGGAATTAAAATGAAAGATGGATATATAAATGGAGTTCGTTCTTATAGCGGTTATGTAAAAAGCATATCAGGAGAAGAATATATTTTCTCATTTATTGTAAATAATTTTGATGGAAGTGCTGCTGCAATCAGAGAAAAAATGTGGAAGGTGCTGGATCTGCTGAAGTAAGAAAAGATGTAATAAGGATGATGTAAGATGTAACATCTATCTTCACACTAATAAACAATTAACTATTTAACCAATTAACCTTATTAATAATGAAACAACAGAATTATAAAAATCATACTCAATTAGTTCCCGGATATCATTTTGCGTTACTTCCGTTAATCTTACTTATTCTTGGTGGAGCAGTCTGGAATTTTTACCGTGCCTATGATGCCGGTTCAGGAAGACTTAGTGCCGCTTTAATTTTTGCTATTGCTATTTCCTGCAGTTTTTTTTATTTATATACAAGAGGGTTTGCTTTAAAAGCTCAGGATAGAGTGATAAGAGCTGAAGAAAATATGAGACACTTTTTTTTAACCGGTAAACCATTAGACAGCCGGTTGCGTTTAGGGCAAATAATAGCGCTGCGGTTTGCTGAAGACACAGAATTTGTTTCGCTTGCACAAAAAGCAGTGGATGAAAATATGAAACCCGGTGAAATTAAAAAGGCTATACAAAACTGGAGAGCAGATAATTACCGGGTATGATATGAAACTTTGTTTAAAAATTATTACTGCACTGGTTTTTGTTAGTATAATTATTTGCGGAATTTCTTTCATTACTGACAAAAGCAATTTTCAGCATTGGGTTATCAAAAAAAATAAAACTGATTCCTCGGGACTTGCATGGGCAAAATTTAGATGGGGTGACGATTCACTTGGCGGAAAGTATTATGGGAGAACCGCAATGATGATCCCGGCGAAAATTAAAGGGATTCCTTTTCATTTTACATTTCAATTTGACTTAGGCGCTTACACAGAAATAGATGAAACAACTGCAAGATCAATTTTTAATCAGCATCCTGAATATAATAAGATACGCAGGCTTAAAAGCATTCTTCAGTTTTGGAATACTAAAAAATCGATTAAAGATTTACAAGTAACTTTCGGAAACATTACGGCAAAAAACCAAAATGTATTATTAGAAAACTATGGAGAATCAGTTGATTTTAGTACAATAACTGACAGCAGTGAAATTCATATTGGAACTATTGGCGCAGATCTTTTTCAGAACAAAGTATTAATTATTGATTACCCAAATCAACGATTTTCCATTTGTGATTCGCTTCCGCATTTCTATAAAGTTGCCTTAATTGATATTGAACTTGATAATGCAGGACGTGTAATACTTCCAATGATCTTTAAAAATAAAAAATACAAAGTATTGTTTGATAATGGATCAAGCATGTTTTCATTATTAGTTTCTGATAATAAAACAGCCTACTTCTCAACAGCAAAAGTTACCGATACAATCAATATTTCTTCCTGGGGAAAATTGCATAATGTAATTGGCAGACCATTTACTGACACTTTTCAATTAGCCGGACAATCTTTTTCAAACATTAAAATTTATTCTGATTTTAGAAAGGAATATAGAACAGACGCTTTTGATGCAATAACAGGCAATGCATTATTTTGGAACAAGACGATTGTTATTGATTTTAAAAATAAAAAGTTTGGAATAAAATAATGCAGCAATTTAAAAATACTTTACAAGCTTCTCTTTTAGCACTTCCGGCATATCACACCGCTTCATTGTTTTTGCATCAACAAAATATAATGTTACCTCACCTGTGTTAAGTAGTTCTTTTTGCTCATTAAATATTTCTCCGTGAAAAACAATCTTATGGTGTAAAGGAATTTCTTTTAAAGTTGTTTTCACTGTAATCAGGTCATCGTACTTTGCAGGCCGCAGAAATTTTACATGCATATCGGTTACCGCCAGAAATATCCCCATTGCTTCTATTTCCTTATAAGTAAAACCTAATGTGCGAATGGATTCAGTTCTTCCTATTTCGTAGAATTGGGCATAATTGCCGTAATACACAACACCCATCTGGTCAGTTAATGCATAATGAATGCGTATTTGAGTTTCTGTGGTAAACATTTTGAGTTTGTAGTTTAAAGTTTGTGGTTTGTAGTTATGTAATTGTACGTCCATCTAACTACAAAGTACTAACCACCAACTGCAAACTTATTTGCTTATCATATTATCAACACTCCACCGGCCAGCGCCGGTCAATAACAATGCGAGATAGGCGGTAAAATATAGTACTGCTATCTCTGCTTTGCCAAAAAAATCTGCATTGTTCGCTTTAAAAATTATTACAAGTGTAACAATTATCAGCGGTATGCAGGCAAGCCTTGTAAACAAACCAAGCACTAATAAAACAGAGCAAAATAATTCAGCAAAAATAGTTAAGGCTAAACAAGTGGGTCTGCCAATGCCCATAAAATCCATAAACTGTGCCTGGTATTCGCTAAAGTGTACCAACTTATCATAACCATGGTTAGCCATTAAAATTCCAAAACCAATACGCAATACCAATAAGGCCAGGTTGTGTCCGCCGGCATTATATTTTGTTGAAAAAAGCTTCCCCATAATTTTTACTTTATAATTGTATTAACAATGCTTGTGCAATTTAAAGTTTTATTTTATCATCAGTAAGATGAAGTATGATAACATGTGTTTGTACTTTTGCATCTCTCTGTTTTACAATAAGTGTTTTCTTATTTTATAAAACCCCGATTAAATGAACCGAAGTTATCTACTGCTTATTTTTATCTTACTATCATCCATAGGTTTTTCTCAGGCAAATTTTAATGTAACAGATACTGAACGTGATTTTAAAGAAGCAAAGGACTTTTTTATTAAAGAGCAATATGCACTGGCTTATCCATTATTAAAAGATCTTAAATTAAAATACCCCGAAAATACAACCAGCAACCACACTTATTTAAATCAGGATATAAACTATTATTTTATTGTTTCTGCACTAGCGCTGGATCAGCAGGTTGCGGAAGAAGAAGCAAAAAGTTTTATTTCAGTTGCCAATAATGAGCCACGGCAACAGATAATGAGCTACCATCTTGCTAAATATTATTTTATAAGAAATGATTTTGAAAATGCAATAACTTATTACGAAAGAGCAGGCTACGATAATTTGAGCAATGAAGAAATTGCCAATGCAAAGTTTGAGCTGGCATATTCTTATTTTAATTTAAAAAAATTTGAACAGGCAAAACCATTATTTAATGAGATACACCAGTTGCCTAAGAATAAATATTATTATCCGGCAAATTATTATTATGGCTACATAAGTTATAAAGACAGGGATTATGCAGAAGCATTGAAATCATTCAAGCTCATTGAATCGCAGGAAGAATATGTGGGGCTTGTGCCATATTACATCGCAGAGATATATTATTTCCAGGGAAAAAAAGATGAAGCCATGCGGTATGGAGAAGAAGTGCTAAAGCGTGGAAATTTATATTATCAGAAGGACCTCAACCTTTTAATTGGTCAACTGTATTTTGAAAAAAGAAATTTTGCCAAAGCCTTGCCATTACTGGAAGCGTATGTAAACAGCAGTGATAAAGTAACTAAAGAGATTTTGTATGAATTAAGCTATAGCTATTACGAATTGAACCAGGTGGAAAAAGCCATTGAGGGCTTTAAGCAGTTAAGCAATGAGAAAGATTCTCTCGGGCAAAACTCCATGTATCTTTTAGGTGATCTTTATATAAGAACCAATCAGAAAGCCAATGCAAGAAATGCCTTTCAATATTCTGCCAACAATAACAGTAACCGCAAACAGCAGGAAATTTCAAGATTTAATTATGCAAAGCTTTCTTATGAATTAGGCTACCAGGATATTGCTTTAAACAGCATGAATAGTTTTCTTGATCTGTACCCAACATCAGTTTATGCAACCGAAGCAAAGGAAATACTGGTGGGGATTTTAGCCAATACAAATAATTTTAATGATGCACTTGCTTTGTATGAATCATTTGATAAGCCAACGCCAACCATGCAAAAAGTTTATCCTAAAATATTATATGGCAAAGCAACTGAATTATTAAATGACCAAAAGCTTAACCAGGCTGATGAATTGTTTACAAGAATAATAAGTGACCCCAACGGAAGTAAAGTTGCTCCTTATGCAAATTTTTGGAAAGGAGAAATAGCATACAGACAAGCCAGGTATGATGATGCTGTAAAATACATGACAACATTTTTGCAAAGCGGCGCATTCTCACAAGGCGAAGCTACCCCCGCTGCGGCAAAATATGTGGTGGGTTATAGTTTTTTAAAGAAGGAAAACTTTAAACAATCTCTCACTTATTTTCAGCAAATATCAGCATCAGTTTCTGCACAATCTTCGCCGATGGAACAGGATGCTTACGTTAGAGCAGCTGACAGTTATTTTATGAACAGGGATTATGCCAAGGCTAAGAGCATGTACGATAATGAAGTAAATGCTGCCCTGCCGCACAGTGATTATGCTTTGTTTCAAAAAGCAATGGTGTCGGGCATTACAAGCTCTCCAGAAAACATAAGGGTACTAAACACTTTGTCAAAACAATACCCATCCAGCGATTTAAATGACGACGCGAATCTGGAAATTGCCAACACTTATATGGCAGATGAAAAATTCAG
>JBKJLG010000086.1:0-2594 GCA_046596995.1 Chitinophagaceae bacterium | reverse complement strand
TTACCCAATGGCCGGGGCTCAGCGAAAAAGCGTTCACCTTTTTCAACCATGTATTCGAATTTTTCCGTTTTTTCTTCCAGATTAAAAGTTGAAATGCAGACCACCTGCGCATTGAACATATCTCTGATACGATCACCTACTAAATCGTAAATTCCCTGAATATCTATTTTTTTTGATAGCGCTTCCTGCACGCTATTGATAACAGCAAGCTCTTCGGATCTTTGATTGAGTGCTGAGGTAACTTCGGCAACAGTTATTTCGGGATCGGAAATAATTTCTTCGCTCATAGCAGTTTTTATGATTGCTTACAATTAATTACAGTTAGCGTGGTGGGTTTACAGGATAATGAGATCGACCAATACAGTAAATATAATAATCTTAATTAAAAGATAAGAAAAGCGATATTTTATTTATATCTGTAATATGTTAATCAACTGGACTTTACATACTCAGATGAAATGGAAATGATGAAAGCGGGGAAACTTTTTATAATCAACACTCACTTAAACTTAATGGAATATTAACTGCAAGTCCGCCGTCGGCAGTTTCTTTATATTTACTATTCATATCCATGGCGGTATCCCACATGGTTTTTATAACACCATCAAGGCTCACTTTTGCATAATCAGGGGCGCTTTGTAATGCAAGCTGGCAGGCAGTTATAGCTTTTATTGCACCCATTGTGTTTCTTTCAATACAAGGTATTTGTACAAGTCCCTGTATTGGGTCACAGGTCATGCCGAGGTGATGTTCCATCGCAATTTCAGCAGCCATTAATGCCTGCCGTTGCGTACCACCCAAACATTCCGTTAATGCGGCGGCCGCCATTGAAGACGAAACACCGATTTCTGCCTGACAGCCACCCATTGCTGCAGAAATGGTTGCGCCTTTTTTAAATATGCTTCCTACTTCGGCAGCGGTTAATAAAAATTGGATTATTTTTTCTTCTTTATTGCCATCACAAAAAATTACATAATACTGTAACACGGCAGGTATAACGCCGGCAGCGCCATTCGTTGGTGCAGTTACCACTCTGCCAAATGAAGCATTTTCTTCGTTCACAGCCAGTGCAAAACAACTTACCCAATCCAGCGTATATTTAAAATCGTTGCCTCCTTTTTTTATCAGGTCAATCCAGGAATGATAATCATTGTAAATATTGCCCTCCATTAATTTTTTATTTAATGGCGCCGCTCTTCTTTTTACATTCAATCCGCCGGGTAAAATTCCTTCTGTATTACAACCCCGGTACATACAGTCTTTCATAACCTGCCAAATGGCAAGCATTTTAAATTTTGTTTCTGTTTCGTTGCGCCATGCACTTTCATTTTCCATTACCACTTCACTTATGTTCATGCCAGTTTTCATGCACCAGTGCAAAAGGTCATCCGCATTATTTACAGGAAAGGGAAGTGTAATTTCATCCTTACCATTTAACTCTTCTCCTTCTTTTTTTACAAAACCACCGCCAATAGAATAATACGTTTCGGCAATGTGCTCGCCATTTTTAAATGCAGCCAAAAATGTTAAGGCATTGGGGTGATAAGGAAGTGTTTCAGTAAAAAGAAATTCAATGTCTTCGTTGGGGTCAAAATCAATTTCGTGTTTACCTTTTAACACTATTTTTTTCATAGCATTGATGTCATTTATTTTTGCATCAATGTTATTTACATCAAAAGTTACAGGGTCATCTCCGCTCAATCCCAATTGAACCGCTACATCAGTTCCATGACCTTTACCAGTTTTAGCAAGCGATCCGTACAATAAAATTTCAACACTTATAACTTCACTTAATTTATTTTGCTTTTCCAGGGAAGTAAGAAAAGCGCTGGCAGCACGCCATGGCCCTAAAGTATGGCTACTTGACGGCCCCACACCAATTTTAAACATATCAAATACAGAAATGGCTTCGTGGCTCAAATAAAATTATTTTATGCTTTAAAGTTAAGCAAAGCAAACAGCAAAATATTTTTTAAAAAAGATTAAGAAACGCCCACTAATTCTATCTCAAAAATTAATATTGAATTAGCGGGAATTGAGCCCGTTACCTGTGCACCATACCCGAGAGAGGGAGGTAAATACAATGTAATCTTTCCGCCAGATTTTATTAAAGGAATTCCTTTTTGCCAGCCAATAATCAACCCTCCTAATGAAAAGGTTCTTGTTTCTACACCGGGAGTCTGGTCAAAAATGGTTTCGTTAGTTAATTTGCCTATATATTTTATGGTAATATTTGAGCAAAGATTAACTACCCCGGCGCCTGCACCTGTAGTTGTAATCTTATAAAAAAAACCTGATGAATGCTGCGTAGTGCCGGTAATACCATTGTTGGTTAAATATGTTTGCACACTTTGTGTTTCTGCGGCAGAAGCAACAACTGTTGAATCTTGTTTGTTACATTCCTGATCTTTTTTGGTGCATGATGCAATTAGTAAAAATGTAGTCAGCGATAAAATTATATTCTTCATTTATAAAAATTTATTTAGCGCAAAATAATAGATTAAAAGTTATAATACAGCTTCCTTATTTTTATTCTCTTTAAATTTTAACTCTTTGTAAAGCTGTTCATTTTCTTCCCACTTAAATTTAATTTT
>JBKJLG010000345.1:0-5858 GCA_046596995.1 Chitinophagaceae bacterium | reverse complement strand
AAAACAAAGACTGCTTGAAATAAATAATATAAAAGCCAGGGCAGAAGTTTTAATGAACTTATTGCAAACTGAATTACAATACGCTGAATTAAAAAATAAGGTAACTAATAAAACCCGGGCTGAGCTTGATAAGCAACAGAAAGATTATTTTCTTCAGCAGCAGATGAAAGCCATTAAAGAAGAATTGGGCGGCGAAAATGTTGCAGAGGTAAATGATATGCGCAAAAAAGCTGAAGGCAAAAAATGGCCTTTAGCTGCAAAAGATATGTTTACCAAAGGGTTGGAAAAGTTAGAAAGGATGCATCCTTCCACACCGGATTATTCTGTTGTGTATAACCATCTTGATCTGATGCTTGACCTGCCGTGGGATGATTATACAAAAGACCAGTATGATCTTAAAAAAGCAAAAAAAATATTAGACCACGACCATTACGGAATGGGCAAAATAAAAGAGAGGATACTGGAATATTTGGCGGTTTTAAAATTAAAGGGTGATATGAAAAGCCCTATCCTTTGTTTTGTGGGGCCTCCCGGTATCGGTAAAACTTCGCTTGGCAAAAGTATTGCCAATGCTATTGCAAGAAAATATGTGAGGGTAAGTTTAGGAGGCTTACATGATGAAAGTGAAATTCGTGGGCATCGCAAAACCTACATTGGTGCAATGCCGGGCAGAATTTTACAATCTATAAGAAAAACGAAATCATCTAACCCCGTAATGATACTGGATGAGATTGATAAAGTAGGAAATGATTTTCGGGGAGACCCTTCCTCAGCTTTGCTGGAAGTTTTAGACCCGGAGCAGAACAATAATTTTTACGATAATTATCTTGAGCTGGAATATGATCTTAGTAAAGTTTTATTTATAGCTACGGCAAATAATCTGCAAAATATTGCACCGGCTTTGCGTGACAGACTAGAAATTATTGACCTTAGCGGATATGCAATTGAAGAAAAAATTGAAATTGCAAAACGCCATTTACTGCCTAAGCAAAAAGAAGCACATGGCTTAAAAGATGTAAATTTTAAAATTAGCGATGCGGTTTTAGAAAGGGTGATTGCAGATTATACAAGAGAAAGTGGTGTTCGTGATCTCGACAGGCAACTGGCATCTATCATGCGTAATCTTGCGAAGCAATTTGCCACAAAAGGAAAACTTAAGCCAACAATTAGCGCCGGCGATGTACAAAAGATTTTGGGTAAATCAAGATTCAGTAATGAAATGTATAAAACCGGGAATATGCCTGGTGTTGCTATTGGTTTAGCGTGGACGTATGTGGGTGGTGAAATTTTATTTATTGAAACCACAACAAGCGATAATGGTAAAGGAGAATTGAAACTTACCGGAAATTTGGGAAATGTAATGAAGGAAAGTGCCAGCACTGCAATGACTTACCTGCAGGCAAATGCAAAAAAATATGGTATTGATCCGGAAGTTTTCATTAAAAAAAATGTTCACATACATATACCTGAAGGCGCAGTGCCAAAAGATGGACCCAGCGCAGGTATTACGCTTATGACGGCATTGGCTTCATCATTTACAGGCAAAAAAGTAAAGCCCTATCTGGCAATGACGGGTGAGATAACACTTAGAGGCCAAGTTCTCCCGGTAGGAGGAATTAAAGAAAAAATACTGGCTGCAAAACGTGCCGGGTTAAAAGAAATAATTATGTGCACCTTAAATGAAAAAGATGTTCATGAAATTGATCCCGGGTTTATAAAAGGTCTAAAAATAAATTATGTAAAAAATATGCAGCAGGTGCTTGAACTTGCATTAATTTAAGGTTTTTTAAAACCTGATTACTGCCTGCTTCGTATGTTATTATACATCAGCTGGATTAATTCCATGTTGGTTGTTTTAAGGGTTAAAGAAAACTTCCTTCCTGATTCTTCAGGAGGGAATTTTTTTAGGGATTTATTGTAACGAATTAGCTGACGGGTTAAAAAAGTATCAAGTTTAAGCAAACATTATATATTTTTATAAAAACCCTTAAGTTCCTATGCCCGATCTTGATTTTGACAGTCATTTTAAAGACTTGTTTGAGAACACAAGCGATCTTATCCACTTTGTAAATATCGAAGGGAAAATCGAATTGGCAAATCCTGCCTGGCTTAAAACACTGGGTTATGAATTGTTCCAGGTGGTGGGACGGAGCATCTATGAATTTATCCATGCGCCTTGTGTAAAGGAATTTACCGAGATACGAAATGGGGCTATTACCAATAGAAAAAATGCTGAGATCGTAACAACTTTTGTTTCCCAACAGGGAGACTCTATTGTTGTTGAAGGGCAAATTGGATGTTCCTACATAAAAGATAAACCTGCATACACCCGTGGTGTATTTAAAAATATAACAGCAAAAAAAATTACGGAGAAAAAAATTGAGGAGAATGAAAAAAGAATAAAAGCTTTTTTTAAGAGCGGACCCGATGCAATAGTTGTAATTAATGAACAGCAGGAAATTCTGGAATGGAACCCTAAGGCAGAAGTTATTTTTGGATATAGAGCAGAGGAAGTAATAGGTAAGCTGCTTTCAGATACAATTATACCACATCAATACCGGGAAGCACATAAAAAAGGAATGCAGCACTTTCTAAAAACCGGTGAGGGCCCCGTACTAAACAAAACAATAGAAATTACTGCACTTAATAAAGCGGGCAGAGAATTTTACATAAATCTTAGTATCTCCAATGTAAAGCTTGAGGGAAAATGGTTATTTATTGCTTTTCTTTCAGATATAACCGAACGCAAAAAAACTGAAGAAACACTTATCCGTAAAGAAGCTGAGCTGTTAAGAATTAAAATGGCTGAAGAAAGAAAAGATGAATTTATTTCAATTGCAAGCCATGAACTAAAGACACCTTTAACTACTATTAAAGCGTACGCACAACTGGCAATCTCTGTTATGGAGCCTGATACCGCAACTACTGGCTACATTAAAAAGATAGATGAATATACGGGCAAGTTAAATACACTGCTTAATGAATTGCTTGATGTTTCAAAAATTCATGCGGGCAAATTAAAACTTTCGCCAGCTGAAATTGACTTTAAAGATTTTTTTAAAGATGTACTCACAACAATGCAGCAAATAACACCCACGCATAAACTTATATTAGATAAAAATGATAACGCAATTGTAAAAATAGATACACTCCGGCTGGAACAGGTAGTAACCAATCTTATCAGCAATGCTGCAAAATATTCGCCCGGTAAAGAAAAAATAATTATTAATTCTATGAAAAAAGATGACACACTTGTTGTGTCATTCACTGATTATGGTATTGGCATTCCGCAGGAAAATATCACAAAAGTATTTGACCGTTTTTACAGGGTTGATGAAGTTTCAAAAGAGTTTAGCGGACTTGGTATTGGCCTCTTTATTTCTGCCGAAATAATAAAACAACATGGCGGAACAATTTGGGCAGAAAGTAAGGAGGGAGAAGGAAGTACTTTTTATTTTAGCCTACCCCTCATCTATAAAAGCTAATCAAAATAACTAAGATTTGTTTTAGGACTAAGCACCAGCAATGTTCCGTACATAAGCTTTATGGTATTTTCAATATCTTGTTTATGCAACATTTCAACTGTGGTATGCATGTAGCGCAATGGAATTGAGATTAATGCAGAAGGGCAGCCTTCATTAGCATAAGCAAATGAATCTGTATCGGTGCCTGTACTGCGGCTAACAGTAGAAAGCTGAAAAGGTATTTTATTTTTTACGGCAGTTTTTTGTACAACATCCAGTAATTTATTGTGCACCGCCGGTCCAAATGTAAGCGCTGGGCCTTTGCCACAAATACATTCGCCTTGTGTAAGTTTATTTATCATCGGCGTTGTGCTATCGTGCGTTACATCCGTTATTATCGCTATGTCAGGCTTAATTCTACGGGCAATCATTTCTGCGCCACGTAAGCCAATTTCTTCCTGTACTGCATTTACTATATATAAACCAAAAGGTAATTTCTTTTTATTTTCAGATAGCAACCTTGCTACTTGTGCAATCATAAAACCACCAATGCGGTTGTCAAAAGCACGGCCTATTAAATTATCGTAAGCCATTTCTTCAAAGCCATCAGTGTAAGTAACTACGGCGCCAACCTGCACACCCAGGGCTTCTACTTCCTTCTTATTTCTTGCGCCGCAATCTAAAAACAAATTTTCTACTTTGGGTTGTGTCTCTTTATCCCCATTGCCCATACGGGTGTGTATAGCTGGCCAGCCAAACACGGCTTTTACCATACCTTTTTTTCCGTGTATTAAAACACGCTGAGAAGGTGCAATCTGGTGATCTACCCCGCCATTTCTTTTTAAATAAATAAGCCCTTCGGGAGAAATATAATTTACAAACCAGCTTATTTCATCAGCATGTGCTTCAATAACAACTTTAAACTTCGCATCTGGATTTATTACACCAACTGCAGTACCATAATGATCAGTAAACGTAGTATCAACATATTGCTTTATGTATTGCAGCCACAATTTTTGGCCGCCGCTTTCAAACCCTACAGGCGAGGGGTTATTAATATAATTGCGTAAAAACTGGTATGCATTATCAGTTAAAATTGATTTTGTTGCTTTAGCCATTTTGTAATTTATTGTGGTGCAAATTTAAAGAAAAAAAGTTGCCCACTTTTTAGCCGCAATTTTAAAAACTGAAGAGAGATTAACAACTTGTATATGAGATTATTGAATTATTTTATTAAAACAATTTTTTCTGAGTACGCTGTATCACTTTTGTTTTGCGCTTTATCTTTTAAAACAAATTTAAAAATACAGGTATCATTCCTATTGCACTGCGGGGTTAAAATTTGCTGTAAATTATTTTGATTATTATTATAACCATAGGTTATGGTTATCTCACCTTTTTGATTTTTAGCTGTAGGAAAATCAGGAAGTTTAAATTTTCTGCCGAAAGTACTATTCACGCAACTTGCCACGTATTTTTCTACATATATTGAATCCTGCAGATCGCCTTCAGCATCTGTAAATGATAAGGTTAAAACAATAACATCGCCCTGGCGAAAAACTGTTTTGTTGGCTGACTTATATTTTAATTGGGGCTTGGTTGCGTATTTTTCTTTATTGCAAGAAGAAAATAATAATATGATTATGGAAAATAAAATTGTGTAACGCATCTTTGTGTTTTGAATATCAAATTTAATTATAATTAACTGAATAAAGCAGCCGAAATAGCGGATTGGGAAAATAAGATCTTCCATGCATCATTTTACAATTTTGATAAAATGGCATTGGAGCTTTTTACTTTTCAATATAATAATAACACTGTTTACCGCAACTTTGCAAACAGCGTAAAAAAACCTCCGGAAGTGGTGAAAACGCTAGATAACATACCATTTTTACCCGTGCAATTTTATAAAACAAACGCTATTAAAACCACTGGGTTTGAGCCAGAAATAACTTTTGAAAGCAGTGGCACTACTCAAACCCTCAACAGCCAGCATTTTGTTAAAAATTCTTCTCTCTATAAAAAAAGTTTTACCAAAGCTTTTGAGCTTTTTTACGGGCCTGCAAACGAGTGGTGTGTGCTTGCCTTGCTTCCCTCCTATTTGGAAAGAAAAAATTCTTCACTGGTTTATATGTTTGATCATCTTATTAAAAAAAGTGAAAATGCTTTAAGCAATTTTTATGTAGATGAGCATGAAAAATTATATCAAACATTATTGCACAACGAAATTTTAAAACAGCCAACATTATTGATAGGCGTAACATTTGCTTTGCTAGACTTTGCAGAAAAATATAATATGCGCCTTAGCAATACCCTTATTATGGAAACCGGTGGCATGAAGGGCCGGCGGGAAGAAATTACAAGAGAAGAAGTGCATGATATATTAAAAAATAA
>JBKJLG010000336.1:0-6190 GCA_046596995.1 Chitinophagaceae bacterium | reverse complement strand
AGGCTCTTCTTCTCTGCTCTCATTAAATTCAACAATAAAATTGTTCATCCCCTCGCCCATTAAAATTGTAAAATATTTACTCTGTATAAGTTCCAGCATATTTAAAAATAGAAAAATGGCGTGTATGCGGTTTTCGCAGGCTTCAAATATTTTTTCAAAAGAAATTGAGCGCTCTTTTTGCACCAGGTTAAGCATGTATTCCCTGCTACCTTCCATGGTGTAATCATATTGGATAACGGTATGCA
The DNA here is from genome assembly GCA_046596995.1 of Chitinophagaceae bacterium. Lineage (GTDB taxonomy): Bacteria > Bacteroidota > Bacteroidia > Chitinophagales > Chitinophagaceae > Ginsengibacter. The sequence goes on along the minus strand of JBKJLG010000336.1, from coordinate 5,945 downwards.
CGGGCTGATGCCGCTTTTCATGAAGGCGTTGTGCAACTTTCTCAAAAGCCTTCATTAATTTAAACAGCGTCACCGTTTGTATCTCTGTGCCTTCGCCGGCTTCTTCACCAAGTTTAGATAATTCGCTTTGCAAATTGCCCCGCTTTACCATCATCATACGAAGTGCTTCCATCTCTTGCATCTCTGCGGCAGCCTGCTTAAATCTTTTGTATTCAAGAATTTTATCAATCAATTCCTGTCGTGGATCAATTTCATTTCCTTCCAAATCAATTTCTTTTCTTGGCAAAAGCATTTTTGCCTTAATACGCATAAGGGTACTGATGAATAAAATAAATTCACTGCCAAGATCAATGTTAAGGACTTCGCTTGTTTTAATAAATTCAAGAAACTCATTAGTGATTTTTGTAATTGGAATATTATAAATATCCAATTCATCTCTTTCAATGAAAAATAAAAGAAGATCAAATGGGCCTTCAAACTCTGGTAATCTTATCTGGTAGCTTTCTGTGTTCACTGTGTATAATTAAAAAATCCCGGAGATGGTCCCCGGGATTGCAAAAGTATCAATTAAAAAGTATTTTATTTTTGATCTTGGCGGTTTAATGTATCTCTTATTTCCATTAATAACTTATCGGTAGATGAGGTTTCAGCAACAATTGCTTCTTTCCTTTTTATTCTATTCATCGCTTTTACTACCATAAAAACAATGAATGCAATGATAACAAAATCTACAGTGGCTTGTATAAAAAGCCCATATTTAATATCAACTCCATTAACTTTTGCTGTTAAGGTATTAAAGCTTTGTCCGATAAAAGAGCCAATGAGAGGCATTAAAATATTATCTACCATCGAGGTGATTATTTTGCCAAAAGCTACACCCATAACAAGTGCAATAGCCAGCTCCAGGATATTGCCCTTCATTATAAAAGTTTTAAATTCTTTAATAAAGCCCATCATAATTAGTGGTTTTAGTTTTGATAAATGATAAAATTATTTAGCCTTCATACCGGGATAGCGCATGCCCAGGTTTTTTAAAGTATCGTACAATTTATTAGCAATCATATATTCTTTGTACCAGTTTTGGTCGCTGGGTATTATGTTCCAGGGAATGTTATTGCAATTGACAAACGCAGCTTCATACATCTTCATATATTCATCCCAAAGCTTGGCTTCTGCAAAATCATTTTCGTTATACTTCCACATTTTGCCCGGTTCGCTTAATCTTTCGGTAAGCCGCAGTTGCTGTTCTTCAGGCGAAATGTGTAAATAAAATTTTAGTAAGATGGTGTTGTTATGCTGTGTAATGAGTTCTTCCCAATCGTTAATGGCTTTCATTCTTTTTTTTGCCGTTTCATCATCGCACCATTTATGCACACGGGTTATTAAAATATCTTCATAATGGCTACGGTTAAATATCTGTATCATGCCTTTTGCCGGAGTGTGCTGGTGTATGCGCCATAAAAAATCGTGACTTAATTCTTCCGCCGTTGGCGCTTTATAACTTTTTACTGTAACACCCTGGGGATTAAAATGCCCGAAAACATTTCTTATCACACCATCTTTGCCACTTGCGTCAATACCCTGCAGCACAACCAGCACAGAATATTTGTTTTCTGCAAAAAGTAAATTCTGCAATTCATTAAGCTCTTCTAAAATCTTAACTGTTTTTTCTTTCGTTTCTTTTTTATCAAGGTTCGCATCAGCCCTTGTGCTTATATTCTTCAAAATTACATCCTGCATAAAAAATAATTTATTCGAATTTCTAAATATACATCTTCTTTAAATTATAATGTAAATACTTCACCTTTAGCAATAATTTTTTTGAGTTGAGAAACTAAACTGGACAAGCCTCAGCCCTAAATTAACCAAATACAAATAATTATTTTGCAGATAATTCTTCCCGCAATTGTTTTGCAGTTTTTGTACTACCGTCATGGCTCCAACCCGGGGGCATTATTAAATATTTTATTTTGGTAAGAAAAGGAATTTTCTTACTTAGATCTTTTCCTACATTTTGCCATTCGTGAAAAATAATTTTTGTAGGATGATGGGGATCATCCAATGGTTTTGTTAAACCATATTTAATGGGGTCTGCGGGTAATTCTTCCTGAAAAGTGCCAAACAACCTGTCCCATATTATTAAAACCATTCCCATATTTTTATCCAGGTAGCGGATGTTGCTTGCATGGTGTACCCGATGGTGAGACGGACTCACAAACACAGCTTCAAACCATTTCGGCATTTTATCAATATAGCGTGTATGCACCAGTATGCCATATATCTGTGTAAGCGAATACATAAAAATAATATCAATAGGGTGAAAACCCAATAAAGCCAGGGGTATAAAATAGATAAAACGGTACATGGGTTGAAAAACAGATGACCGGAACCCTGTGGTTAAATTAAATTCTTCTGATGAATGATGGGTAACATGTACTGCCCAAAAAAACCTGCAGTAATGATCTACCCTGTGCTCAATATAAAAAATAAGATCTTCTAAAATAAATAAAGCAAACCAGTAAACAAATGGATTAAAACTAAAATCAACAAAATGAAATTTGTAAAACCACAAAAGTATTACAACATATACAGCCCTAAAAAGCAGATCTATACCGCCATTTACCAAACACAGATACACATTCATTAATGTATCTTTAAGTAAATAGTATTTTTTTAGATGAATATGGCTAAGCACAATTTCAAAACCTATAACCAGCAAATAGATTGGGGTGCTTATTAATATGAGTAGCTGTTCTTTCATTATAAGTCATTGGTTACTGGTAAAGCAGCCATACATTTTTTTGACTAATTACAATTGACTTAATGACGGGAGTTTTAAACTGACATGATCTCTTTTTCCTTGGCAGCAAGATGTTTTTCAATAAAAGATATGAATTTGTCGGTCATTTCCTGTATGTCTGTTTCTGCATCTTTTGCCTGGTCTTCACTCAATCCGTCTTTTTGTAATTTTTTTATTTGCTCAATACTGTCCCGCCTTATGCTGCGTATGGCAATTTTAGCCTGTTCGCCTTCCCCATTACTTCTTTTAACCATTTCTCTTCTTCTCTCTTCAGTTAATGGTGGTAAAAAAAGTCGGATTATATTACCGTCATTTTGGGGATTAATGCCAATGTTGGCCGCAATTATTGCCCGTTCAATTGGCTGTAGCATATTTTTTTCCCATGGCTGAATTGATAATGTTCTTACATCCATTGCGCTGATGTTGCCCGCCTGGTTTATCGGCGTCATATTACCATAATAGTCAACCATAATACCATCAAGCATATTTGGGTTGGCCTTGCCAGCTCTTATCTTCACCAATTCTGCCTCCAGGTGGTTGATGGCTTTTGTCATTGTACTCTGGCTATCATCTAATAACAATGCTAATTCGTCTGTCATGTCTATAAAAAATTGATCAATAAAGTATAAGGCAAAAAATAATAATCAGTTGCAAAACTAACAAAAAGCACCTGATAAAAAAGTTAAAGCAAACTGATTAATCCTGATCAACAGGTTCGCCTACCAGCGTAAGTAATTTGTGAGATTTTATTATCTGCTCTTCATGCTCCTCAGATTCAGTGATGTATTTTGCCCTGGGGCGACTGTAATAAACCACCGTTACAAATAGCAGCGCAACAGTAGCCAAAGCTGCAATAACCATTGTAGTGCCGGAGGAACGGAGCAAATAAGCAAGGCTGATAAAAACAATATTTGCTGATACACAAATAATGGTTATCGTTTTATGAGAAAGTCCGAAGTCCAATAAAAAGTGATGTATATGATTTCTGTCGGGGCTAAAAGGTGATCGCCTTTTTAAAATGCGTAAGCTAAATACCCTGAGCGTATCAAATAAAGGAACAATTAAAATAGCAAAGCCAATTGCTGGTGCAGAAGCTAAAGGCAGGCTAACCAAAGGATCTGAGGCTACTGTAATAAATTTAATTACAAAAATTGAATTGAGTAAACCTATTAACAATGATCCTGTATCTCCCATAAATATTTTTGCAGGAGAAAAATTGTAGATCAAAAAAGCAACAAGGCTACCCGCAAGTGCCAATGCCATTACCGCATACATTAATTGCCCGGTTGCGTAAAAATAAATGCCGAACACCAAAGATGTGACCAAGCCCAGTGAGCCTGCAAGTCCATCAATTCCATCAATTAAATTAAAAGAATTGGTAATAACAATTATGGTAAATAAAGTAAGTACAATACTTGCCACCTCCGGAATTTGGTAAACACCCAAAAACCCATGCATATTATTTATTTGAATACCCCCAAACCTGATAATAATGCCTGCGGCAATCAATTGCCCTACAAATTTTTTAGTGGCAGATAAAACTAAAATATCGTCTTTTATACCCAGGAAAAATATTACCATGGCAGCCGCCATAAAATACTGCAGCTCATTAGAAACACTCGCAGGCACACCCATTAAAGTTGCAATAATAAAACCTGCAAAAATGCCCAAGCCACCTAGTGTAGGTATTACAGCTTTATGTACCTTTCTTTCGTCGGGTTCATCAAACAGTTTTTTGTCTTTAGCCACCTTTATTATAGGAGGTATTGCAAAAAAAGTGATTAAAAAAGCCAGTACCGAACTTAGTAAAATGTTATCCATGCCTCATTATTAATAATACGCAATGTAACAGTATTAGACCCTGCTTTAACTAAATGTGCTGCTTAGTAAGCTTGTAATCTGTTGAAAATTACTTGTTGTAAAAATAAACAAATGCCAGCCAAATAACGAATACAAACGCAAATTATTTTAATATAAAGATCAGCATAAACCCAATTTGCGCTATTGGGGCATTTAATGTAGGTTCGCAGCTAAATCAATTTTTAAATGAAGGATTTAAAAGCTATTGCAGGGCAAATAAGGCGTGATATAATCCGCATGGTACACAATGTTCAAAGCGGCCACCCTGGTGGTTCACTGGGTTGCACCGAGTTTTTTACCGTGCTGTATTTTAATATAATGAAAAGAAAAGAGGGCTTTGATATGGATGGCAAGGGGGAAGACATCTTCTTTTTATCAAACGGGCATATTTCACCTGTTTGGTACAGCACACTTGCAAGGGCAGGCTATTTTCCGCCGGATGAGTTAAAAACTTTCAGAAAAATTGATTCCCGCTTACAGGGGCACCCAACAACCCATGAAGGTTTGCCGGGTATTAGGGTGGCCTCGGGTTCGCTGGGGCAGGGTATGAGTGTTGCCATTGGCGCAGCTTTGGCAAAAAAATTAAATAAAGATGAAAATACCGTTTACTCTTTGCATGGCGATGGTGAGTTGGATGAAGGACAAAACTGGGAAGCAATAATGTTTGCGGCACATCATAAAGTTGATAATCTTATTGCAACTATCGACTGGAATGGACAACAGATAGATGGACCTACAAAAAAAGTTATGGGCTTAGATAGCCTTAGGGCAAAGTTTGAAGCCTTTAACTGGGAAGTAATGGAAATGGACGGTAACGAAATTGATCTTGTTATTGAAGGGTTAAACAAAGCAAAAACTTTTTTAGGTAAAGGCAAGCCAATAGTAATACTAATGAAAACTGAAATGGGCTATGGTATTGATTTTATGAAAGGTAATTTTGAATGGCACGGTGTTGCGCCAAATGATGATCAATTAAAGGTTGCGCTCGATCAGTTGCCGGTAACGCTGGGGGATTATTAATTCCTCAATTCAAAACTTTGCCTGGCTGCTTTATAGGCCGGAAACCATGCAGCTAAAAAGGCAATAAAGATGGCGGTAGCAGCTACCAATAAATAATCGGTAGCAATTAATTTTACGGGGAAATAATCTATTAAAAAAGAATTACCGGTAAGTTTTATAAAATGATATTTTACCTGTAGCAATGAAATTACAGTTGCCAGAAACAGCCCGATGGCTGCACCGGTTACAGCCAGTATCAATCCTTCACTTAAAAATATTTTTAAAA
>JBKJLG010000295.1:0-4593 GCA_046596995.1 Chitinophagaceae bacterium | reverse complement strand
CATTAAAGTAGCTACGGTGGGGTGAGAAGTATTTGCTTTTATATTATACCCTGAATAATTTACCTGCAAACCGCTCAGGGCCTGCAATTGACCGGAAATTTTAAAGCTCATTACTGCACCAACTTCCAGTCCGATCATTGGCTTTTGAGTTGTAGCATTATTCATTCGTTCAGTATTGTCACTAAAATTTCTATAACTAAGGGTTGGTGCAACATAATATATCCATTCAGCCTTATTTTTTTTCGTGCTGATTAAATTCACCGGGGCAGTATTGCTAACTGCAACATTATTTATTCTTTTTAGTTCAACATCAATTGAGTTATTTTTTTCTTCAGAAATATTATCATCTATATCATCATCTATTGGGTTTTCAAAAGAAACTGATGTAGTGTTAACAATCGTGTTAGATGCTTCAACAGAGGAATTTTTTACAACATTGTTTTCTGTAGGAGAAGAATTTAAAGCTGTAATTTTTTGCTGAAAATTTATCTTATCACTGGCAGGTTTAGTAATATCATTTTGAGAAATGGTGTATGAAGTTTTGCCAGGAGCAGATAATTTAGTCATTGGTTTTATGGCGGAAATTTTTGAAGATTTTTTATTGAGATTGTTATAAGAAGCGTTTGACAGAGGTGTGGTATGACTGTTTGTTGTATTTAAATGACCAATTACAACCAACGTAAAAATAAAGACCATTGTAATTGCTATTGATGGCCATCTTCTTCCCGGATATAAATCATTGTATATGCCGTGCCATACTTTTTTAGAGGGTGTCATTCTGAAATTGTCAACATGACCTTTCAGGAAATTTTCAAAGTTCTCAGGGTAAAATTTTCTTTCCATTTCGAATAATTTTTCAGTAGTTCCAGGGTTATCCGGTGTTTTGGTAAATTGGTTTATCCTCCTACAGCTGTTAGCATTCTTATTTTTTCTCTTGGTTTAATAATAATTTTCTTTTGTATTAAAATATCTTCCAGCATTGCTTTTGCCCTTGTGTATTGAGAACGGCTGGTGCTTTCTTCAATGTCCAGCAGATCTGAAATTTCTTTATGAGAAAAACCTTCTATTGCATATAAATTTAGAACAGTTCTGTAACCCATCGGCAACTTTCTTACCGATTCTACCACTTGCTTTGCTTCTAAAATGGATGGAATATTGTTCTCATTTAAAAACATTGCATGTGCATGAATAAGGTCAACACTATCAGTAAATTTTTTATTCTTTTTTAAAATATTAATACAAGTGTGCACAATTATTCTTCTTATCCATCCTTCGATAGCGCCCTGATTACGAAACTGATGAATTTGCATAAAAACTTTTATAAAGCCTTCCTGTAGCATATCTTCTGCATCTTCCCGGTTGCGGGCAAACCTGTAACACACACCTAACATTCGCGGACTAAAGCGATGATATAGCGCTTCCTGTGCTGAGGAAACATTGTTAAGACAGCCATGTAGCATGAGCTCTTCTGTCATAAATAAATTGCTTGGTTTACCCTACTAAGATAAGACATATTAAGTGATAAAAGGCTGCTTTGCTTTTTCCTTTTCTTATATTTTTCCTGCTTTTATATTAATCAGGATTTTCTTCTTTTAAGGCTATCGGGGGGATAATTGACTTCTATACTGTCCTGCAATGCTATTGACCAATTGGCTATTATGCGTTTTTGGGCATCCGTTAGTTTGGCATCATGGTGTATCCATCTGTAAGAATACAATGGCATCTCATTTTCTTTAACCAGCTTATTTATCTCATCAAGTTTTACATATTGCCTGCGTATGCGATATTTGGTAAATTCTGAAAAGTTGAGATCTTTTTTACCATCTTTAACATGATTGTTCAGCCACCATGCTACAGGTTGAACCTCAGCATACCAGGGATATTTTGTGTTATTGCTGTGGCAATCGTAACAGGCAACGGCCAAAATTCTTTGTACACTATCCGGTACAGGATATTTTGCGGAAATATCATTAGGGTGTACCTCTTTAGAAATATTTTTAACGGGACGAATGAATTGTATTACGATAAAAATAAAAAGAAGAAACACCAAAATTGTTTTAATTACTTTTTTCATTATTAATCATAACATATTATGGGCTTATTAAAATATCACCGGTCATTTCTTTTGGTATGGGTAAGTTCATTAAAGATAAAATAGTAGGTGCAATATCACCAAGCTTGCCGGCTTTAATATTACCCTTAGCATTTTTATCAATGTAGAAAAGCGGAACCGGGTTTAATGTGTGAGCAGTGTTAGGTGTGCCATCTTCATTTATCATATAATCTGCATTGCCATGATCGGCTGTTAACAAAACCGCATAATCATTTTTTAGCGCAGCAGAAATTATTTTTTCAACACACTTATCTACGGTTTCTGCAGCTGTAATAACAGCTTCCCAAATGCCTGTGTGGCCTACCATATCTGTATTGGCAAAGTTCAGGCAGATAAAATCCGGTTTTCCTTCCCCTCTTCCCCCGCCAGTTTGCTGGTCGGGTTTTGAGATTTCTTTTAGCATCGCTTCTGTTAATTCATACGCACTCATTTGCGGCTGCAAATCATACGTTGCTACTCTGGGAGAAGGGATCATAATTCTTTTTTCACCTTCAAAAGGCACTTCTCTTCCGCCGCTAAAAAAGAATGTTACATGGGGATATTTTTCTGTTTCTGCAATGCGAATTTGTGTTTTGTTGTTTTGAGAAAGTACCTCACCAAGCGTATTTTTAAGATCGTCTGTTTCAAAAATTACATGCAGGTTTTTAAAAGTATGATCATACCTGCTCATAGTTGTAAAATATAATGGCAACGGGTGCATTCCAAAATCAGGCAAAGCTATTTGTGTAAGCACCTGCGTTATTTCACGGCATCTATCGGTTCTAAAATTAAAGCACAACACGGTGTCCCCCTCCTTAATATTTCCGTTTAGTGTTGCTGCATTAATTATTGGCTTAATAAATTCATCGGTAACATTTTCTTCATAGCTTTTTAATACAGAGGCAAAAATATCATTGCTGATCTCTCCTGTTGTATTTACTAAAGCATCGTAAGCGATTTTTACTCTTTCCCATCTTTTATCACGGTCCATTGCATAATAACGTCCCGTAATGGTTGCAATTTTTCCGGTAGTAGTTTTTAAATGCTCATCCAGCTCTTCTAAAAAATGAATACCACTTTGGGGGTCAGTATCCCTACCATCGGTAAAAGCATGTATGTAAACATTCTCCAATCCTTCATCTTTACAAATTGTTGTAATTGCTTTTAAATGTTTTATGTGAGAATGTACGCCACCATCGCTTACTAACCCTATTAAATGCAGAGGTTTATTATTATTTTTTGCATTGCGGATGGTATTTAGCAGTACTTCATTTTTTTTAAACTCCCCTGTTCTTATAGCAACATTAATTCGTTGCAGTTCCTGGTGAACAACTCTGCCGGCGCCTAAATTTAAATGACCTACTTCACTGTTGCCCATTTGACCTTCCGGCAAACCCACTTTTTCTCCGCAGGTAACTAAAGTTGTATTAGGATATTTGGCGTAAAGCGATGTTACAAATGGAACATTCGCATTTTGAATGGCATCGCTTGATTTTATTTTACCCAAACCCCAGCCATCCATTATTATCAAGATAACTTTTTTGTCCTCCATTGTTCAAAGCTAAATGATTAACTGTAAACCATTTTGCACATATACTCAATACATTTTTACAACTTAGTTGGCACGTTTTTAGCAAAATGTAGGGCAGTAACATGAGACTTCAACTTCCATATTGCCTTATATTATTTTCATTTCTCTTTTTTTCTTTTATCCAGGTAAACGATGTGGTAAATGCCCTAAAAAAAGGCAATGCTGATCTGTTGCTAAAATATGTTGACAAAACAGTGAATATAACTTTGCCCGACAAAACCAATACATTTAGTAAAAGCCAGGCAGAGCTTGTTTTAAAAGATTTTTTTAAAAATAATGCGGTTAAAGATTTTGAATTAACTACGCAAAACAACACCAATAAGGTGCAATATATCAGCGGTACGCTACAAACCCTAAGCGGAGATTATAAAACAACTATCTACATTAAACAAAAAGCAGATAAACATTTTCTTCACGAAATTAAGTTTGAAAAATAAAACGCTTTTTCTTCTTTATATTTTTCTCCATCCCGCTTATCATTAATTATTTTTGTAAAATGAATTATGCTGAGCAATTACAACATCTTATTAAAAATGCTTTACAGGAAGATATAGGATACGGAGATCATTCAAGTCTATCCTGTATTGATGCGAATGCCGAAGGAAAAGCAATCTTGAAAATTAAAGAAGATGGTATTTTAGCCGGTATGGATGTGGCAAAACAAATATTTGTTTTTTATCAACCCGATATTTTGTTTAGTGCATTTAAAAAGGATGGGGATATTATGAAGTATGGAGAAACCGCATTTGAAGTAATTGCTAAAGTGCATACCATACTTGCCTGCGAAAGGTTGGTTTTAAATTGCATGCAGCGCATGAGCGGTATAGCAACACTGACTAATAAATACGCAGAAAAAATTAAAAATTATAAAACAAAACTTTTAGACACACGCAAAACAACACCTAATTTT